>CAYQDH010000024.1:20048-23684 GCA_964416075.1 uncultured Anaerolineales bacterium
GAGCGCAAGGGCCGCATCCTGGCCTTTCTGCGTGACCGCTGCGCCGACTATGTTTACCGCGGGCAGGTGCGCCACCTTTTACGTGGCGAATACTGGCAAAAGACCCTCATGCCTGTGGAGCGTGAGACCTACCAGAACGGCGCCTACTGGGCCACCGCCTCGGGCTGGGTCATCGCGGACCTGGCCCAGATCGACCTCGCCCTGGCGCGCCGCACTGCTGAGGATCTCATCGCCGATTTTCGGCAGAACGGCATCTACGAGTGCGTGAACGAGGATTATAGCAAGCTGGAGCACTATGTGGTGAGCGCCACAAACGCGTGGGGGGCCTTGCGACGGCTCCCGGGGTTGTGACCACATCGCTGCATTTGCCAGCTACGCCTCAACTCGGCTGCGACGAATCCGTCTCCTGTCAGCTTCACTTGACAGGCTGACGACAATGTGAGAAAATCACGGTTGTCTTAGGCAAACCCCAAGGAAAGCTAGTGCAGTAGGCCATACGAGCCATCATCACCGCCATTAACCCGAGAGGGCATAAAATCAATGCCAAAATGCATGGACCTACACGAGTACAAAGCAGCCTCATCATACCTCTACGAAATGTGTGCCAGTGCAGACCAGGCCACAAGAGACGAGGGCTACGCTGAACTTTCGAACCGGTTGATGTATCACGCACGCAAGCTGGCCAGCCGATACAATGTCGTGGGGCGCCAATATCTGGTTGACGAATGTTGCGCCAACGCGATCGTGAGCATCATCAAGCATTTCGGACAGTGCCGCGGGGCTGACTCGTTCCTAGGCTGGTGCAGGCGGACCTTGCGTAACGAGTATTTGGCTATCCTGGAGCACGAAGGGTTCTATTGCCCTCGACCCCACCAGGAGGGTACAGACGCCCTGCGCCAATCCCACACGTACCATGCCAGACCCGCGAACATGACTAGCCTCGATGAACCTCAGGACGACAATAGCGATAACCCGCGGGCTGAATCCATCCAAGATATCGGGGCTGGCACCGAGGGGCACGCTCTCACGGAGATGTGGATCCGTTGGGCGCTCAAGCAACTGGCCGATACCCCCTATATGACTGATCAGTCCAAGCGTGTGCTCCTGGATGGCTATCTCCGCCAGCTCGACGATGAGGAGCTGGGTCGCGCTTTGCATGTCACCAGAAAAAACATCACTGTCATCCGCGCTCGTGACCGCGCTAGCCTCAAGAGGAACGATCCCAAGCTTGTGGCTGAGATTGGGCGTCTCGGTATGTAGTCGATCCGGGTGGTTCGCCATCTGTACCATATAGGGATGCGTTTGAATCCCAGTCACAGGTATTGTTCCAGTGCCCGGTCCCTCGCAAGGATGCCTGGGCTGGCGTAACGATGGGGGAATCATGCTAACATGTGCAGATGTCTTGTCCGTTATCCTCACGGGTGGCCCACGGGCTCTGGATGAAGCCAGTAAGCATATCGCTGCCTGTCCGCGCTGTCGCCAGAATCTAGCCAAACTACTCACCGATATCGGTTCTGAGAATCAGGATGTGATGCCTTGCGCCGAGTGCAGCGCACGGTTACCCCAGTATCTGGCTTCTACACCTGGCGAAATCCAGGCCAATGACGAGCTCAGATCTGTCCGAGAGCATCTGCAGTTCTGCGGCGCCTGTCGCACCGAGTATGAGGATCTGCTAGATGGCGCTTTTGACTCTTTGCCCGCGGACCTGTCCAAGGCTCGGCGCAACATCCCGACGTGGCGCCGAGTGGCCGCTGACCTATTTCGCCTGCCTGTCCGGTTGCCTCTGTTGTCCTGGGATGGCCTGCGTGGCGTCGCTAGCCAGTTTGCCGGTCCATCTCTAGTCTTGGTCAGAGCCGGATCGGCGAGCCGGGAGCCCGGCGGCGATGAGGATGCAGAGGGCGCTCATGGGCTGGAAATCTCGTGCCCACCCGATATGGGGTTGACTCTCAGAATGTCTGTGGCAACACGCGACGACTATCTTTTGCTGCTCGTTGAGCCGCTGCTCAACGCCGACAGGAGTACTGCCTTGGGGGCTTCGGTGGGCCTCTACCTTCCCACCGGCGACGTCGGCGAAACCTGCCTGATCGATGAAAGCCAACCTATCGCCAGGTTTACCCAGCTGGCGCAGGATACCGATTATCTACTTCGGGTGCAGCATAACGGGGCCATCTGTGAGATTCCCCTTGATCTGGACCCCTAGCCGCAGACGAGATTCGACTGTGCCCCAGTCTCTGGAAGCCACACTCGGGAACGCCAACCCAGATCGGCAGCACAAAAATGGACCAGAAAGCAAGGCTTCTGCTCATACGTAGCCGCGATGGCTACTATGGACAGCTCGATGTTCCCGCACAAGGCTCATTCTATGGGTACAGCCTGGTCCAGGATGATCAACGTGAGGCCGTTCTGGCGGATTTCAGGCTACACATGCAGATGGCCGCCAGCCACATCCTGCGGCGCCGGAGTGGCGCTATGGATCAGGTCGACATCTCGATGCCATTGACGAACCGTCTCGAAGAGATCGGTGGCTCGCTTTATAGCTTCTTCATACCACGGGAGATCAGGCAGGCTTGGCACAATCTCTCTGGTCCCCTGGAAATCCAAACGAACGACCCGACCCTGCCCTGGGAACTGCTGTGCGATGACCATGGATGTCTCTCCGTTCGTCTTCCACTGGCGAGGTATGCGTCAAGCCAACACGCGTGGAAACCCGAGGTGCGCACAGCCAAGCCCGCCAAAGACTTGCGCGTCCTGCTCATATCGGCCGACCCTTACGATGACCTGGACTTTGTGCATCGGGAGGTGGATGATCTCAGCACTGAGCTCTTCCGACGTGGCGTGGGATGCGAGCGCCTGGGCAGGGGGCGAGCTGTATGGAATGTCATTCAGAGCAAGCTGCGGCAGCGCCACTATGATGTAGTGCATTTTGCCGGGCATGTGGAGTTTCATCCCCAAAACACGGACAGATGTGGACTCGTACTGGAGGATGGCGCCATCTTTCCGCTGCGCCAGATCGAGGCAGCGCTCAATGGTCATCCCCTCGTTTTCATCAACGGCTGCTACTCGGCCCGCGAAGTGGGCGAAGGATGCGAAGGGCGTGGCCTGGTTGGCGAAGATGCCCAGGGCCTGGCCTCGGCTTTCCTGCAGGGAGGAGCATGGGGGTTCATCGGTTCGCAGTGGTTCGTTAGCGACGAGCTATCGTACCGCTTTGCCCTTCAATTCTACAGCCACTGCCTGAGCGGCGTGACTGTCGCGGAGGCCTTGCGCGCTACGCGCGAGTTGCTCCGCGATGAAGATGAGCGTGGCTTTACTTGGCCTGCTTTTGTTTACTTTGGGGATCCCACGGTTCGGCTTGTAATGCCTGAGCCAAGCCTACCTGCTCCAACTCGGCTAGTGACAGCCGACCCAGTGACGCCCACACCAACCATAGAATTGCACAATCTGGCGCCAGCGGCGGAGTCTGGCGCTGCCGACAGGAACGAGCCTGATACTCCACCGGCAAAGCCTGACCCCATGGCCCATTCTGAGCCTGGCAAGACCGAGATCGCGCTTACGGGAACACATTCGCCCATCACGCCTCCGGACAAGCGACCATCCTTTCGTTGGCGCACGTTGGGCGCCATTGCCCTTCTGGTCTTA
>CAYQDH010000025.1:0-23492 GCA_964416075.1 uncultured Anaerolineales bacterium
CGAATCCGTCTGTGCCGAGGGTGAGATCCCTGACCACTCCTGCTATAGGGAGCTGCCGGAACGTACCGTCGGCCAGCTCGACCTCCAAAACGTCGCCCGGGGCGAGACCGAACTTGTCCGCCGATTTGTTGAGGATGAGGATTTGCTTTTCTTGCGGCACCGTGCTGCCGACCACGGGCCACAAGCGATTGATTCGCCTATCTTTGGCGCCTGCTTGAGCGGAGCTTCCCTGAACAGACACCGAAAGGGCCCCGCCACTGGCGTTCGTTTCCGGTGTGTCCGATGAAGGATCAGCTGTTGAAGCATCAGAACCAAGTGCTTCACCAAAGCGGTCCTCATCCAATGCGGTGACCTCGAGGGTAGTCCAACCTCGCCCCAGGATTTTCAGGCGCAGGGTGGCTCTGCGGCGACCCTCCGCCTCAGCCACCCCCTCTATGCGGCCGATCCCCTCGATCCACTGATCGTCCAAAGGATCGGTGATGATCTCGATATTAGCGGGGTTGCTGGCCTCATAGCTACCATTCATATCGCGAGGGATGACGATATAGGAGCCGGCGATCATTCCGACGGCGAACACACCGACGGCGATGGATGTCACCACCAGGAGCGTGCGTGCCCGATGTTCCCACAGGTCTGCTAGCACCTTGCGCCAGCGCGGTCTCAACATCTTTTAGCCCCCGCCGGCGCCATGCGCGCATCCGGCCCCCACAGGTGGCCTATGGTTCTCAATTCTGGTCACCGTATACGATCTCTCCATCCGCCAGCTCTAGCGTACGTCTGGCGCGCCCGGCCAAGCCCAGGTCGTGGGTGACCATGATGATCGCCTTGCCCTGGGCCACCAGTTCCTCGAAAAGGCCAAAGACCTCTTCCGCCGCGCGCGAGTCCAGGTTGCCGGTCGGCTCGTCGGCCACGATAATGGGAGGATCGTTGGCCAGGGCGCGGGCAATGGCCGCGCGTTGCTGCTGACCGCCAGACACAGCAGCCGGTAACTCGTTAGCCTGTTCTTGTAGGCCCACCTGGCTCAGCAGGGCCATCGCCCTATCTTCTCTATCGGCAGGATCATACATTCCGCCGAAATCCATAGGTAGCATGACATTCTCCAGAAGCGTCAGCATGGGCAGTAGTTGGTAGAACTGGAAGACGATGCCCAGGTTGCGCCCTCGCCAGCGCGCCATTTCACTCTCACTCAGGGTATGCACATCCACCTCGCCGATGCGCACCTGTCCAGAGGTCGGACGATCCATGCCGGTGATCATGTTCACCAGAGTCGATTTGCCGCTGCCCGATCTGCCCACCACGCTCACAAACTCGCCTGCGCTGAATTCGGCATCGATGCCTTTCAGGGCGTCAAAATTGCCCACCGGCGTTTGAAACGTCTTGACCACCCGAGACATGCGAATGAGCGGCCCAGCCTTAACCGGGGTGTCAGCCTGAGGGCGTTCGGACGACGGTACGTTTGTCTTGCGTGGCCACAAACTGAGACTCATAACCACAGCCTTTCTGTGTGATGGGACGCGATGCGGGAGGGAATGATGGTTAGCGCCATGATTAGCCAACCATCCGGCCATCGGCGATGTGCAGCGTGCGCGAGGCGCGCTCGGCCAGGCTCTGGTCATGGGTTACCATGATGACTGTCTTGCCTTGAAGCACCAGGCCCTCAAAGAGGTCCAGGATCGATGCGGCGGTGGCCGAATCTAGGTTGCCGGTCGGCTCATCGGCCACCAGGATCGGCGGGTCATTGGCCAATGCGCGAGCGACAGCCACACGCTGCTGCTGCCCGCCCGAGATGCGCGTAGGTGGCTTGAATCGATGTTCTGCCAGGCCCACATCGGCCAGCAACCGTTCTGCCCGCTCTAGGCTCGTCTGCGGGCTATAGAGGCCACAGAAATCCATCGGCAACATCACGTTATCGAGGAGTGAAAGCATGGGCAATAACTGGAAAGACTGGTACACGATGCCCACATGAAGCCCTCGCCAAAGGGCCAGCTGGTCCTCGTGTAGTTGGTGCACGGGTGTCTCGCCCACCCAAACCTGGCCGGAGGTCACGCGGTCCACACCGGTGATCATGTTGAGCAGTGTCGATTTGCCTGCGCCCGACCGCCCGACGATCACAGTGAATCCTCCTCGCTCGATCTCCAGGTTGATTCCATCGAGTGCTGTCAGTTCGCCCGCCGATGTGCGAAAAATCTTGACCACATCGACCAGGCGGATCAGCGTTTCGCCCGAGGGTTCTTGCTCTTCTGTGGGTATTGCGATCCCCTGCGAAAGGGGGGGCCGTTCCAGCCGTTCCATGGTGAGCAATAGACCGCACTCCTCCAAACAAGACATAATCAGCACCAGTATAAGCATAGCAGAAGAACGAGTTACGCGTCAGTGAGCCGCGTCACAAACAGGGCGGATGGGCCTATGAGCCCAGTCATGTTGTTGGGTGACGACAGTCACATGGCAGGGAGCGCTCTCCATGTTATGGGCTAACGCCAATGCGCCTTCTCTGCGAAATTGTGCTAAGATAATCGTGTCCCAGTCAGCGGGATGGAATTTGCGGATTCAGTCTATCCGTGCGGAAAGGCTTTCCGCGGAGGGCAGCCACCTGGCGGATGCCTATGATGCGAAGCGTTCATCTACGAGGACGTGAAAATGCAGCGTGAAAGCGAGTTGCGCGGTCAAGATAGCCAGTCCAACCTGGTGGTATCGCAAGTCATGCCTGGGGGAACGCAGCGCGAACTCGAACCTGGCCTCCTTTCTGTTTTCAGTATGTACATTATCGTGCGCCTGGGAGTTATCCTGGGCAGCGCGTTCATCTACTTTGCCTGGTACGGCTTTTCACTAGACCCATCCCTGGCCCCTTACGTGACCCTGTTCCTGGTGGATATCCTTTTCTTGATCACGTTTCTTTCCTGGTCCTGGTTACGGCGTCACCTGGGCCGATTTTACTTGCCAATGGCCGTGGCCGTGGCCTCGGCCATTCCCATCATCGAGGCGCGCTATCTGTACGTGCTGTACGGCGATGGCAGTGCTGCGAGGCTGTGGCTTGTTTTCCCCTTTCTCTCCGTCCCCCTGATCCTCATCGCCTGGCAGTATGAGTACCGACATGTGGTCATCTATTGCCTGAGTACGGCCATTTTCGAGACGCTCCTTATCCTAACCATCCAGCGTCCTGAGGGCAGAGGTCTAGCCTCGGAGGCAGAGATGATCCTGGCTCGTTCCGCCTTTTTCATCCTGGTGGGCTATATCGTCTGCAACTTGGTGGAGGAGCAACGGGAGCAACGCCGGGCGCTGGCCGAAGCAAACCAGAAACTGCTGCGCTACACTTCCACCCTGGAAGAGCTGACTATCAGCCAGGAGCGCAACCGCCTGGCGCGGGAGCTACATGATACGCTTGCTCACACCTTGGCTGCCCTGGCGGTGCAGCTCGAGGCGATCGCCACCGTGTGGCAGGTCACGCCCGAGCGGGCCGCCAGGATGCTTGACCGGGCACTGGATACCACGCGCAGCGGGCTCGATGAGACACGCCGTGCCCTGCAATCGCTTCGAGCCACACCCCTGGATGACCTGGGCCTCGCCCTGGCGGTGCAGCACCTGGCACAGAATGTCGCCGAGCGGGGCGGGCTGGCACTCGAGGCGAATATCGCCAAACAGATACCGGCGCTCTCGCCTGAGGTGGAGCAATGCTTCTACCGGGTGACCCAAGAGGCGCTCGATAACGTCGCCAAGCACGCGGGCGCCCAGCGAATCGCCGTCAGCTTGCAGCAAGATAGTGGGCAACTGCTCCTCACCGTGTCGGATGATGGGGTAGGCTTCGCAACCGATGCTGTCGCTTCCGAGTATCGTTTCGGGCTACAGGGGATGCATGAGCGAGCGGAGCTCATCGGCGCCACCCTGGAGATTGAGAGTAGCCCCGGCCAGGGAACCACGGTGCGCCTGCGAAAGGAGGTGCCCGTCGGATGATCCGTGTCCTGATCTGTGACGACCAGTGGCTTGTCTGCGAGGGCTTGGAGGCGATTCTGAGCGCCGACCCCGAGATTGCGGTGGTTGGGGTGGCTCACGATGGCGCCGAAGCCTTGGAGCGCATTCCGGAAACGAATCCGGATGTAGTATTGATGGACCTGAGGATGCCGGGTATGAACGGTATACAGGCCACCCGGCAGATCACCGCCAGCTACCCTCAGGTCAAGGTGCTGGTACTGACCACCTACGGAGCAGATGAATGGGTCCTGGATGCCATCCGCAGCGGAGCAGCAGGGTACCTGCTCAAAGGGACGCCGCGCAAAGACCTGATAGCGGCCATCAAGGGGACATATGCGGGAATGACACACGTGGACCCCGCCGTCGCGGGCAGGTTGTTCGAGCGCATCGTCCAGCAACCGCAGGCTACGGCGGTGGCCAGCACCATCGTCGATCAACTGAGCGAGCGGGAGCGAGAAATCCTGCGCCTCATTGCCCGTGGGCTGAGCAACGAGGAGATCGCTCGCCAGCTTTTTCTCTCCAAAGGCACGGTGCGCAATTATGTAAGCGCCATCTTGTCCAAGCTCGAGGTCTCCGATCGCACCCAGGCGGCTGTGCTGGCGATCAAGCATGGCCTGGGGTAATAGGCGACAGGAGCGAACGAGGGGTCGATCAGACACGAATACCCAACAGGGAGCCAAGAAGCTCACGAAATTGCTTGTGTTCCTGCGTTGACGAATCTTTGATCTTGTCCAGATCGAAAAAGTGGCTGGTCGTTGGAGACTCTCGACGGGCTGTGACCAAATCCACCCGGGCCCTGAGGATTGTCCAGAACTCGAGAAAACCCTTGTTCTTTGCCTTCTGGTGGCTTTTCTCGGCTTCTCCCAAGCGGTTATGGATATTCGATCTATCCGAACCACCCTTGATCTCTACGGAGACGATTGGTCTGGTGGTCGATGCAAGCTGTTCGACGATGCGCACGTCAGGATCGCTAAAAAACTCGATTAACACGATTCTGTGTGAGTCGTTCACAACCTTAATTGTGCGGCCTGTCGTCTTGACTGCATAGGATCCTGCAATGCCTCTTATAAGCTCGAAGACCTCTTGCGTAGCATCTTGCCCCAATGCGGTGTTCCGACTGCCTCGGAGTTGAGGTCCTAAGGTAAGTATTTGAAGATCTCGAACGAGAGCAAGAGAAAGATCATCTATACCAGCGACCAGCATCTCGGCACTTTGAACCATGCTCGTACACAGTCTGTCGATGTCTTGCGCAACACGATCGGGGATCTCTCCCCTTTCCTCAAGACATTTGAACCGACCAAATGGCCCCTTACTGTAAAACTCCTTCTGTGAGAAGCCCAACAGCAAGCGGTAGTAGCCTAGAAGATAAGGCTCCGACTGAATCATGCACGGCACCGGGAAAAAGACCTCGCCCCTCAGACCGAAGGAGGCCACGCGAGAAAGGCGCTCTGAAGATACGTATTGGGCAAGTTCCCTATCGAGCAGTTCAATGCTGATCGCACTGACGGTTCTGCTTAACGCATCACGGAGATATAGTTCTTCGAGTGCGAGAAGCCGGTAATGGAATGATACTTGCAGGTCTGGCTCGAGAACGGGTAAAGCCTCTGACAATGCTGTCATGCTATGCTACTCCCATCCTAGACGTCGTCTCGCCAATGCAACATACTCGGCATTGATCTCGATACCTGTGAATCGTCGCTCGAGTCTTTGGCAAACTTCGCCCACCGTGCCAGATCCGAAAAACGGATCGAGCACAGAGTCGCCAGGCTCGGATCCTGCGAGAATACACGGCTCAACTAGTTCTGGAGGAAATGTAGCAAAATGGGCATCAGGAAATGGCCTCGTGGGAATGGACCATACGGTTCGTCGATTTCTGGAGCTGCCCGGCGTAATGCCAGCCTCCTTGATCGCGTCATAATCATAGTAATATGTCTCTGACTTTGAAAGCAAAAAGAGATACTCGTGAGAACGTGTTGGGCGGTCCTTTACAGACTCGGGTTGGCAGTTTGGCTTGTACCAAATGATATCAGATCTTAGGTACCAACCATCCGCCTGTAACGCAAAAGCCATTTTCCAGGGAATGCCGATCAAATCCTTTGGCTTGAGGCCTTGAGGTGTTGGTGGACGATAGGACATTGCACGGGCCGGGTTCTTCTTGTCCGCATCACGCCAAGCTCGGTCGCCGCTTGTGTAAGAGTCTCCCAGGTTCAGCCACAGCGTGCCATCATCAGCTAGAACCCTGCGTACTTGGCTGAAAACGTTCACAAGGTTACGGATATAGTCATCCAACACCATCTCTGCGCCGATTTGGTCTGCTATTCCATAGTCTCGCAGGCCCCAGTATGGTGGGCTGGTCACGCAGCACCGGAAAGTGCCGGAACCATATGAGCCGAGCACTGTACTAGCATCGCCGAGGATGATGTCGCAACCATCAGGCGGGGGTAGAAAACATATTTGCTGATAGCTTGGTTGATTCTGAGCGGAAAGATCCCGGTACATAACTCTGGCTCCATGCCCATATGAATGCGGATGGTAGTTGACATTGTAGCATGGCTTTCACCGCACCTCAACTTTGGCCTATCAGTCGCATCAGCCAGTTCCTGGCGCTGACGCTTTGACAGGATCGCTAGAAGCTTCTATTCTCGGTGTAATTGATTCATGGCGCTCGCCATGCAAGGAACTAACCATGTCCTACGACTTCCCAATTCTCGAATTCGACCCCACCCCAGAAGCGCTCATCGAGCCTCAGCGAGTTGTCCAGCAGCGCGATGTGCCGGTCCACTGCGTGCTCTGCTTCTTTCGCGAAGTGGTCGAGCGCGTGGCGCGCGAGCACGAGGCCAGAATAGTGTATGTGCAAAAGAGCGAGATCGGCGAGTATCCGCTGTACGAGATCGAATTTCAGGGGCAACGCCTGGGATTGTGCCAGGCTGGCGTGGGCGCACCCCTGGCGGCGGGATTTCTGGAGGAACTGATCGCTGTGGGCTGCCGAAATTTCATCGTTTGCGGCGGCTCGGGGGTGCTCGATCGGGCGATCGCCGTGGGCCATCTGCTGGTGCCCACGGTGGCTGTGCGGGACGAGGGCACTTCGTACCACTACCTTCCCCCTTCTCGTGAAGTGCAGGCCAATGTGGAGGGTCTAGCGGCCATCGAGCGCACGCTACAAGGGGCAGGGGTGGATTATCTGCTGTGCAAGACCTGGACCACGGATGCGTTCTATCGTGAGACAGTAGCACGTATTCGGCAGCGCAAGGCGGAGGGCTGCCTGGCTGTGGAGATGGAGGCTGCGGCCCTCTTCGCCGTGGCCCAGTTCCGCGGGGCCAAGCTTGGCCAGATCCTCTACGGCGGTGATGACATTAGCGGGGATGCTTGGGACTCGCGGTCGTGGCACCTGCGCATGTCGGTGCGCGAGAAGCTCTTTTGGCTCGCAGCGGAGGCTTGCCTGAATCTCTAGTGTCCTTGAGGCGAGCCGATGGAGATGGTATACTGCATAAGTAGGGACCGTAACCGCGCTGCCCTAGAGTCGTCGTTTCTACAGGAGGAACTTCCTGCCATGACTGATTCTACAGACCCGATGGAGGTATGTCCCAAATGTGGCGCGCGGCAGCGCGATCCAGATGCGCGTTTTTGCCAATTTTGTGGAGAGCTCATGCCGGCCGCTGCGGCGGCCCGGCGCAGGATCATCCTTGGCAGCGCCGGGCTTGTCCTGACCCTACTGGTCGTCGTGGTGGTCATCAGGCTCATCGGAAAAGGGGGGCTGGATTCCCCAGATGCTGCGCAAGTCGCGACGGCTAGCCGAGCGAGCTCTGTCACGCTTGCCGTCCTCCCGCAAGGGGACTTGCCCGTTGCGTCGGCCACGGTTTCCCTCGCTCCGTCGACACCTACAGTCAGCCCTACGCTTAGCCCAACGGCAGTCCCAGCAACTCAGTCGCCGGAGCTACCCACGGCCTCCCCAGAACCTTCCGAGGCGCCCTCGCCTACACCCGTTACTCGGCTGAGCGGATACGTGGATCGGCCCGCTGGCTCGCTGGACCTACGCAGCGGCCCGGACATGGCCTATGCGCCGATCACTGGGGTTCAGAATGGGGCTACACTGGAAATTGTCGGCCGCACCGCCACGGGTGACTGGCTGCTCGTGCGCATGGTAGATGGGGTCGGAGGCTGGCTACCCACGCTCTTTGTGCGCTCGGATAGCTCCCTTGCGGCCTTGCCGGTGATCGCGGCGGCGCCACGCCCGACCAGGGCGCGACCATCGCCCACCGTCGCTCGAACGCCCCGTCCGCCAGCTCCCACTCCGCGCCTTGGGCCAAACCCCCGCTTCCGCACTGACAAGGCATCGATCCAAGGGGGCGATTGTGCCACGTTGCGCTGGGATGTAGAGAAGGTGCGAGCCGTGTACCTGGATGGTAATCCGCAAGGGGGGCATGGCCTGGCCATCGTCTGCCCGCCGGCAAGCCGTACCTTTGTGTTGACCACCGTCCTGCCTGATGGAGATCGGGTGGATTGGCCCCTGGAGATCGATGTGTCCGGGACGGGCGCCCCGCCACAGTTTTTGATAGAGCACCCAGGATGCTTGCCCCACGAGCTCAGGTTGGGCCAGGTCAAGGGACGCGTGTTCGACAGAAATGGGCGCATCATTGTCGGCGCCCTAGTGGAGATTCTGGTGGAAGGGCAGCCGGGTATTGTGCCGGTGGGCCGTACCAACGAGGAAGGATGGTACGAGTTCAATCTTCGCTCCGGGCACGATGCGGCCTTTGTGCGGTTGGAGATCGATGGGCAGAGCATGTCCTTCTATCCGAAGAGCTATACCGTCACGGCCAAGTCTCGCTGTTATCAGCAGGTGGATTTCCGCCAGAGATAAAAGCCTCTTCAACCGCCTCTTTTGACACCTCCGCCCCTTCATGGCAAACTGCTCTTAGCTGGGCGCCCTGGGGCGCCTGGCTCTATGTCTTGGCCGGGCCCCCGGGGCGCCTGGCCCACACAAGGCGGAGACGACTATGCAACGATTCGATGTCAGTTGTTTCCTGGGCCGCTGGTCCGAGGGGGGACCCACTCTGGCCACGGCCAGCGAGCTCTTGGGCGCGATGGATGACCTGGGTATCGGCCAAGCCCTGGTGCGCCACAGCCTGGGCAAGGAGTATTTCGCTCCGAATGCCAATGATCTGCTCTTCCAAGAACTTGGCGGCCAAGAGCGCTTGCTGCCCTGCCCCACCGCCCTGCCTTTGTCCACTGGGGAGATGGGATCACCCGAGGTGTGGCTGGCCGAATGGGCCTCCCACGACGTGCGCGCCGCGTGTCTCTATCCTCAGGGACATGGCTATGCCCTAGCCTCCTGGCAGTGCGACAGTCTCCTGGCGCCTCTGGCGGAGCGGCGCATGCCTGTGTTGCTGGAATTGGCCCAAACGAACTGGGATGCTCTGCACTGGTTGTGCGGCGCCTACCCTGCCCTGCCCGTCATCCTGCTCAATGCAGGCTATCGCGTGTTGCGGCCCCTTTACGCGCAACTCGACGCACACCCTAACTTGTACCTGGATATCTCCACGGTGGCCAACTTTTGGGGCATCGAGGACCTGTGCGC
This sequence comes from uncultured Anaerolineales bacterium, assembly GCA_964416075.1. Classification (GTDB taxonomy): domain Bacteria; phylum Chloroflexota; class Anaerolineae; order UBA1429; family UBA1429; genus CAYQDH01. The sequence goes on from CAYQDH010000025.1 coordinate 9,542, forward strand.
CCATTTCGGTGCCGAGCGCCTGCTCTTGGGCACCGGCCAGCCGCGCACCGACGGCGCGGGGATCGTGACCGCTCTCAATTACGCGGACCTGGCAGAGGATAAGCGCCAGGCCATCGCCGCCAGAAACCTGGAGCGGCTGCTGCAGGGGGTACAACGATGAGCACAGATCACGGATCAAAGGTTCTTGCAGGCAGGCAGCCGGGTTCCTCGCGTATTGCGGAGTTGGTCGACCGGGGCGCCAGCCTTGCCGCATTGGGATGGCGCATCGTGGATGCCCACAACCACCTGGGGCCCACCACGGGCTTTTACATCCCACGGCCCGAGGCTGCCTCTATGGTGGCGATGATGGACCGTACGGGCGTAAGCCAGGCTGGACTGGCTTCGCACCTGGCCATAGGCCCCGACTATATACGGGGCAATGATCTCACGGCCGCCGCGGTGCGCGCCTTTCCCAAGCGCTTGTTCGGGTATGGAGTGCCCAACCCGCGCTACCCCGATGATATTCGTCACGAGCTCGAGCGTTGCTTCGATACGCTGGGTTGCTGCGCTATCAAGCTTCATCCCACGCTGCATAATTTTAGTGTCCTGGAGCCCGACTGTGAGGAAATCTGGCGCTTTGCTGAGGAACGAAGCACCTTCTGCTTGATCCACACCTGGGAGGGTGATGCTCGTTGCTCGCCCAGGGCCGTGGGCCAGGTGGCGCAGGCGCATCCTACTGTGCCCTTTTTGCTGGGCCACAGCGGAGGCAGCCCTGCCGGGCGACGCGAGGCTGTGGCCGTGGCTCACGAGAGACCCAACGTCTATCTCGAGCTCTGCGCCTCCCTGCTCACCCGGGCTGAGGTAGCCTGGATGGTGCAAGAGGTCGGTGCCGAGAGGGTGATCTTTGGCACCGATACACCCTGGCTCGATCCGCGCATCGTGCTGGGCAAAGTGGCACTCTCAGGCCTGTCCGAGGAGCAGTTACAGCTCGTGCTGGGCGAGAATATCCTACGCCTGGGCGAGAATATCCTACGCCTGGGCGAGGATATTCCTCGCCTTTAGAGCCCTGAACCGACCAAGCCAAACCAGTTCTGAGGAGAGAGCATGCCAGTTTACCGTATCGCCACAATCCCAGGGGATGGCATCGGCGTCGATACCATCGCGGAGGCGGTGGCCACGCTGAAAACCGTGTGCGCTGTACACGGCGGTTTGCAGTTCGAGTTCGAGTACTATCCCTGGAGTTGCGCCTATTACCTCGAGCACGGCAAGATGATGCCCGACGACGGGCTCAAGATATTGGGCGATTACGACGCCATCTTGTTCGGGGCGGCCGGCTTTCCTTCGGTGCCCGATCACATCTCGCTGTGGGGCCTGCTCCTGCCCATTCGCCAATGGTTCGACCAATACATCAACCTGCGTCCCGTCAAGCTGTTGGCCGGTATCCCTGGGCCGCTGCGCAGCAAAGGCGCTCAGGATATCGATTTCGTGTGCATCCGCGAGAACACCGAAGGGGAGTACGCCGGCGTCGGCGGCCGATCACACCGCGGCGGGGACAACGAGGTAGCTGTCCAGACGTCGGTCTTTACCCGCTCCGGGGTGGAGCGCGTGCTACGCTATGGTTTTGAGCTGGCGCGCAAGCGTCCGCGCCACGAGATGGTCAGCGCCACCAAATCCAACGCCCTGCAATACAGCATGGTCTTCTGGGACGAGGTTTTTGCCCACCTACAGGCCGAGTATCCAGACATCCGTTGCCGCCAATACCACGTGGATGCCCTGGCCGCGCGCTTTATTACCGCACCGGAGACCCTGGATGTAGTGGTAGCCTCGAACCTCTTTGGCGACATCCTCACCGACCTGGGTGGGGCATTGCAGGGAAGCCTGGGCATTCCGCCCAGCGGCAACATCAACCCGGAACGGCGCTACCCCTCCCTCTTTGAGCCAGTGCATGGCTCCGCGCCCGACATCGCTGGGCAGGGGATCGCCAATCCCATCGCCGCTATCTGGGCGGCCTCGATGATGCTCGATCACTTGGGCCATGAGGACGTGGGCCGCCTGGTCCTGGCGGCTATCGAGTCGGTGACGGGAGAGGGAAGAATCCTGACGCCCGACCTGGGCGGAAAGGCTACGACGCGTGAGGTGGGAGAGGCTATCCGCGCCCAGGTGGCCAAGTTGGGACGGTAAGGAAACGGATTTTGAAATCTGAGATCGATGTACAACAAACCCCGCCCGCCGAGCAGCCTATGGCGGCCCACCGGGCCACCATAGGCGATCGGTTTGCGGCGGCCCAGGATGCCTGGTACCGGCTGGCTCGGCGGATGCGCCCCGTGACCCAGGAGGATCGCAACGAGCGCCTGCTCTATGTCGAAGTGAGCTTCCAGGCGATCATCGAGGCTGGGGTGATGTCGTTCATGTCAGTCTTCCTGGTGCGGCTGGGGGCGCCGAACTGGCTGGTTGGGCTCTACAGCTCGCTGCCCGCCCTGGTGATGAGCCTGGCCATCTTGCCCATCGGTACGATGATCCAGGGCAACACGAGCCTGGTCAAGGCGGCCAACTGGGGACGCGGCATCTTTCGTGGCGGAATCGCCCTCTTTTCGCTGCTGCCCTTTTTGCCGGCAGCTGCGGCTAGCTATGCGATGGTTGGCTTTCGCAGCCTGCTCAACGTGGCCGCTGCGGCAAGCAACGTCGCCTTTACCACCATCCTGGGAATGGCCACCTCGCCGGGACGTCGCCCACGCATGATCAGCACGCGCCTGGCCGTGAACGGGCTGGCAGGCGCTGCGGCGGGGCTCGCCGCAGGCGCGTGGCTCAACGGCCATGCCTTCCCCATGAATTACCAGTTGCTCTTCCTGGTGGTGGGCGTGGCCGGCGCGGGAAGCATGTACATGCTTTCCAAGATCAAGCTGCCTGATATGTCCGAGCGCACACCCCGCGCGCGCAAGGGGATGGACCTGGGCCGGCTTGTGGACGTGCTGCGCACCGATAAAATGTTCCGCAACTACTGCCTGGCCATCTTTGTCTATCGCCTGAGCATGTCTATGCCCTCGGCGCTCTATTCCATCTACAAAGTGCGCGTGCTGGGCGCCTCCGACTCCTGGATCGGGATCACCCTCACGGTGGAACGCCTGATCAGTGTGGTCACCTACTTTGCCATGGCCCAAGTTCTCAGCCGTCCCCGTAACCGGCGTTGGTTGTGGATGACGCTTCTGGGCGTGGCGCTCTATCCCATCACCACGGCTATGGCACGCACTCCGGAGATGCTCCTCATTCCGGCGATTTGCGGCGGTCTCTTTGGCGCGGGGGCAAACATCTTTCTCACTAACGTGCTCTTTCAGGTATCGCCCGAGGACCAACGCCCTACCTACGTATCGATCGACTCCTTCCTGGCCAACATCAACGCCTTTGTGGCCCCCATGATGGGCACCGCTTTGGCCGACGGCATCTCGCTTGTTGCCGCGCTCTCGATTATAGGAGGACTACGCTTACTGGGGGGCCTTGCTTTCTGGCGGCTCGGTGTTGGACTAAAAGAAGAATAGGAGGTGTGCCCCATGAAAGCTATGACTACCCATGAGCGGATGACGCGCATGTACCAGCATCGGGAGGCGGACCGGGTACTGATCACGGATGGGCCGTGGGAGTCGACGATCCTGCGCTGGCGTCGTGAGGGCCTGCCGCCCGGGGTGGATTGGCAAGCTGCCCATCTTGATGGGGTCGGGCGGCTATATCTTTAGCTCGGATCACAGCATCGCCGACAGCGTCAGCCTGGAGAATTACCGGCGCATCGTGCAGCTGGCCAAGGAGATTGGGCGCTATTAGTACGGGCCAAAAGACCCGACACCCAGACGCCAAGGGCTCTTTTCTTTCGGCTTTGCGTGGCTCTACATATGAACATATAGGTCATTAATTCTTTTCTGGGAGGATAGGTATGGGCAAGAGTTATCGGATCGGCGTGATTGGCGGGGATGGCACGGGGCCGGAGGTGATCCGCGAGGGGATCAAGGTGGTGGAGGTGGCGGCCCGCAAGCACGGGTTTGCCGTCGACTGGGTGCAATACGACCTGGGGGGCGAGCGCTACAAGCGCACGGGCGAGATCCTGCCCGACGGCACGGTCGCCGAGTTGAGGCAACTGGATGCCATCTACCTGGGCGCAATCGGGCACCCCGACGTTAAGCCGGGCATCCTGGAGCGGGGCCTGCTGTTGCGGCTGCGCTTTGAGCTGGACCAGTACATTAACCTCCGCCCGGTGAAGCTTTATCCCAATGTTGATACGCCGCTAAAGGATAAGGGACCGGAAGATATCGACTTTGTGGTGGTGCGCGAAAACACCGAAGGCCTGTATGCCGGCGCGGGGGGCGTGTTGCGCAAGGGGACGCCCCATGAGGTGGCGACCCAAGAATCGATCAATACGCGGATGGGCGTGGAGCGCTGCTTGCGCTATGCGTTCGAGCTCACCAAAAAGCGCGCCAAGCGCAACAAGCTGACGCTGTGCGGCAAGACCAACGTGCTAACATATGCGTTCGACTTGTGGGAGCGCACCTTTCACGAGGTGGCCCGCGAGTATCCCATGATCGAGACCGATTACGCACATGTGGACGCCACCACGATGTGGATGGTCAAGAACCCCGAGTGGTTCGACGTGATCGTCACGGAAAACCTGTTTGGCGACATCATCACCGACTTGGGCGCGATGATCCAGGGTGGCATGGGGATCGCGGCGGGTGGCAACATCAACCCGCAGGGCGTGTCGATGTTCGAGCCCATCGGCGGCTCGGCGCCCAAGTACACGGGCCAGAACGTGATCAACCCCATGGCGGCGATCTGCGCCGGAGGGCTGATGCTGACGACGATCGGCGAGGATGCGGCGGGGCAAGATGTGGAACGGGCAGTGATCAATACCCTTAGCAGCGGCAAGATTTTGAGCCTTGCGGCGGGCAAGATGGGGATGGGCACACGGGAAGTGGGGGACCTGGTCGCAGGTCAAGTCTAGGGCCCTCGGGACGCCGTGTATCGCGAGGAGAGGATGACTGGTCGGGCGCATACCCATCGTGTGCGCCCGACTTTTTGGTGACCCTTGTGGTGACACCTGTGGACGGCGTGTTGCGGATGGGGTATCATGTCAGACAAAGCACTCGTCGAGCGAAAGGAGTTGAACCATGTCTGACACGCTTTTGGCCTCGGATTTCGTCCCTCGGTCGGAGTTGGTGGTGCCGCAGCACGAGATCCCACGCAGCAAGTACCCGGCTATCGATGCTCACAATCACCTGCCGATCTCCCATCCGCGGATGCGCGATGCGGACGTGGGCCAATTGGTGCGGGAGATGGATTTTCTCAATGTGCGGGCTATCGTCAACCTATCCGGGGGCACGGGCGACGAGCTGAAGCGGGGTATCGAGAAGTTGGATGCTGCTTACCCGGGGCGTTTTAGCACCTTCTGCAATATCGATTGGGCCGGCATGGGCGAAGCGGGCTGGACGGAGCGGGCGACGGCGCAACTAGAGGCCGACCTGCGGGCCGGCGCCCGAGGATTAAAGATATTCAAAAACCTGGGGCTGCAAGTGCAGGATTCACGAGGGCAGTTGGTGATGCCCGACGACGAGCGGTTGGCCCCGTTGTGGGACAAAGCGGGCGAGCTCAACGCTCCCGTGTTGATCCACGTGGCCGACCCCGTGGCCTTTTTCCGACCCCTGGATCGCCTGAACGAGCGCTGGGACGAGCTGCACCGCCATCCGGACTGGCACTTTTATGGTCCCCCATTCCCTGCGTTTCACGAGTTGATCGATTCCTTGTATCGCCTAATCGAGGCGCATCCGCGCACCAATTTCATCACCGCGCATGTGGGCTGTTATCCGGAGAACCTGGGGTTTGTGTCCCAGATGATGGATCGATACCCGAACTTTTACACCGATATCTCGGCACGCATCGCCGAGTTGGGGCGGGCGCCCTATAGCGCGCGGACGTGGTTCATCAAGTACGCCGATCGCATCCTATTCGGGACCGATGCGCACCCTCGTATCGCCATGTACCAGACCCATTTTCGCTTTTTGGAAACGGCCGATGAGTATTTCGACTATGCTCCTGGGGCGGCGATTCCCCCACAGGGGCGTTGGAAGATCTATGGCGTTTTCCTGCCCGACGATGTGCTGCAACAAGTTTACCATGAGAACGCCGTCCGCCTGGGTTGTGTGGCACCCTAAGGGAAGGATGTCCGCTAGAGCAAACGGGGATGCTTCGCGCCGGTCTGCTGGAACCGTAGCGTGGCGACATATCTCGCGCAGAATCTGTCACCTATACTTGAAAAACTGTTATCAAGAAAGGCCCCTCTATTCATCGAACTTTAATGCAATATCCTTAAGGTAAGAGTAACGTCCTACATCACACAATCGTCGTATTGATAGGCTATCAGCCGTCGGCTTTCATCAGATAGGTGAGGCAGCGCTGCCTAGAACGAGGGGGGGCAAGGTGATTAGCAAAGATATGAGAAGCGTCCGCGTTGGCGTGGTAGGTTGCGGTTATTGGGGACCCAAGCTAATCCGCAACCTGCAGTCGATCCCGGGGTCCGACCTGCGTATGGTGGCTGATCTGCGCGAAGATAGGCTGGAGCATGTGGCTGGCCTGTATCCTGGCGTGGAGACCACAACCAGCTACGACGAGCTGTTGGATTCGTCCGTCGAGGCCGTGGCCATCGCTACCCCTGTGTCCAGCCATTATCAGATGGCACGCCAGGCGCTACTTCATGACAAGCATGTGCTCATCGAAAAGCCGCTGACGCGCAGCCTGCAAGAGGCAGATGAATTGATCGCCCTCGCGGACGAGCGCCATCGGGTGTTGATGGTAGGCCACACCTTCGAATACAACCCCGCAGTGGTATACCTGAGGGATCTCATCGCTCGGGGCGAGCTGGGCAAGATCTATTACATCAACGCCACCCGTGTCAACCTGGGCATCTTTCAGAAGGACATTAATGTCATCTGGGACTTGGCGCCACACGACATCTCGATCTTGTTATATATTCTTGGCGCCAAGCCGGATCGAGTGAGCGCTCGGGGCGCGGCCTATGTGCAGCCGCGCATCCATGATGTGGCGTATATTACCCTACAGTTTCCCACAGGGGTGATGGCCGACGTCCGGGTGAGCTGGCTGGATCCGTGCAAGATTCGCAGCATCACCGTGGTGGGTTCCAGGAAGATGGTCGTGTACGATGATGTCGAGGCTACAGAAAAGATCAAGATATACGACAAGGGGGTAGATTCGCCCCCTTACTCGGATACCATCGAAGAGTTCCGTCTCTCATATCGCTATGGTGATATTACCACACCCAATATCTCTGGCGCTGAACCTTTGGAGCTCGAATGTAAGCACTTTTTGGAGTGCATTCGCACGGATCGAGTGCCGCGCAGCGATGGTCGCGTGGGGGCCCAGGTCGTCAAGATCTTGGAAGGAGCGCAGCGCTCCTTGCTAGATGGTGGGGGGCCTGAAAGCCTGACCTGGTAGGATCGCTGAGCGAGAGACGCCACCCTAGCGGGGTGCGTCCACTCGCATCAGGCGGTGATGCAAACGCCCTTCTGCGCAGCCCTTGTTGCCCACCTCACGGCGGCTGCGGAGAAGGGCGGTTCTGTGGTATACTGGGGTACTGATGACTTTCCACGCGAGGACCGGGCTACGTGCGGAGACGCCGCATCTTGTGCCGGCTGGTCGCGCCCGTGAAGCTGAGCGGACGCTGGTGGTGCTGGGGGATTCGATTACCTATGGCTGGGGATTGCCCTACGAGCTCAGCTATCCCGCTTTGCTCAATCGTCGGCTGAACGAGGGTGTGGCAGGATCCCGTCCGTGGCGAGTGATCAACGCGGGCGTTCCGGGGGACACCGTTCTTTGCGCTGAGATGCGCTATGAGCGGGATGTGTCGCGCTGGCAGGCGGACGTGCTCATCATCTCCCTCGGGCTGAATGACGCGGCGCTGCGGCGCACGCACGTCGATGAGCAGCGCGAACGTCTATGGCTGGGCTATCGCCGCCCATGGGTGCGGTGGGGCTTGCGCCTTGATAGGGTGCTGTCGTATTTGGGTGGCAAGGCAAAGGACGCGACCCAGGGGGGCGTTCATGGTCGGGGCTTCCCGGAGGAACATCGATCTGAGCCGCGCGTGCTCCCTGATCTCTATAGCCAAGCGCTGGCGGACCTGACGAATCGGGCTCAAGGCCAGGGGCTGTCGGTGTATTTGCTTTCCCTTCCTCCTCTGGCGTGGGAGTGGATCGCGGCTGATCAGGCGGCGTGGTACCGTCGCTACGATAACCTTGTTCGCCAGGTGGCACGTTCGAGCGGGGTTGTGCTGATCGACGTGGGCGGAGCCCCCGCAGGGCCGGGCATGGGTTATTGGCAGGAGGATGGAGTTCACCCTTCGGCCGAGGGGCAAGCCTGGCTGGCCAAGTGTGTCGGTGACAGGCTCATGCTCGATGGTCACCAGCAGTAAGGCCGGACTGCAAGTACGCGAGGCGCCCCGTGGGGTCGCCTGCAAATTGCAACGCAGCTTGAGCGATACGCTTCACGCGATGCGATGCTCAGCAAGGGCGTAGATAAGGAGTAACAGGCATTGGGAATCTCAAATGTGGTTACGAACATTCGGCAGAATCACGCCCTTGAACATGCCACCATGCATATTCTAACACGCTCTGTGCCGTCTTTGCGGCTGATGGGACGTAGCGATTGGGGTGGTTTTACCCTGTATGGTGAGGTGGATACGCAGCAAGTGCTCTGTGCCGTGACGGAAGGCCTGGCGAGGCTGAAAGAGGGCCAGAGCTGGCTGGCGGTGCACCCCCGCTGCGGCACCAACCTGGCGACTACGGCTCTTTTGATGAGCTCCAGCGCTGCGCTAGCCGCAGCGGCGCCCATCCGGCCGCGCCTGGCCAAGGCGATAGCGATTGTGGCCACGATGATCGGCGCGCGACAGCTCGCCCCTGGTGTTAGCAGGGCTGTGCAGCGCTCCATTACTACGGCCCCTGACCTCGAGAATGCTCATGTACGGCTGGTGCGCCGTGAAGGCCACGGTACCCTAACGACGCATCGTGTCCTGGTAACGCATGACGGACAGGCCAATGGCTATGTTTTACATCTTTCACGGTGAAGACGAGTTCACCCGCCTGGAAGAGGTGACCAAGTTCAGGGCTCAGGTGATGGTCCAGGGGATGGGCGATTTGAACATCGCTCGCCTCGATGGGCGCAAGTTGAGCCTGCCCGAGCTGATCAATGTCTGCAGCACGGTACCTTTCCTGGTCGATCGACGACTGATCATCGTCGAGGACTTGTTACAGCGTTTCGAGCCTCGCAGGCGAGCCCGTGATGGCGAGGAGGCCAATGAATCCCTTCCGGCCCCCGATACAGATTATGCCAAAAAACTAGTCGCTTATCTGCCCCAGTTACCCCCTTTTGCCCGGCTTCTTTTCCTGGAGCGTAGAACCCTCAACGCCAAAAACCCTATCCTGCAATTTGCTCAGAAGGACAAGCAAGGGTATGTCAGGCTTTTTGACGTGCCCGACGAATCCAGGTTGCAGGAATGGATACGTCAACGGGTCAAGGAGAAAGGGGTGAGCATCACGCGCGAGGCCATGCAACTCTTGATTGCTTCGGCGGGGCGAGACATGCGTCTCCTAGATGCAGAGATGGAAAAGCTGGCTGCTCTGGCTAACTACAGTCGCCCCGTGGAGATCGCAGACGTACAGGCGCTGGTTGCAGCCTGGCAAGAGTCTGATATCTTTGCCCTGGTGGATAGCCTGGGCCTGCGTAACCGAGAGAGAGCCATGCAGCAATTGCATACTCTCCTGGTCAACCAGGCCAACGAGCTCTACTTGCTGACCATGATTGCACGCCAGTTTCGTTTGCTTATCTCCATCAAGGATCTGGCAGAGGAACAGGGCTTGCGGGGCGCTCAACTCAAGCGTGAGTTGGGCATCGCGCACGATTTCATCGTGGACAAGCTATTGAAGCAGAGCCAGCGATTCAGGCCGGATGAGCTCGTGAGTATCCAGCGCCGCATCGCGGAGCTGGACCAAGCCATCAAGACGGGACAGATCCAGGGCGCACTGGGGCTGGAGCTCCTGGTGCTGGAGATCTGCCGCCGGCCTGAGGGTGAGGAGGTGCGGCCCACTCGGGCTGCGTCCAGGAGCGTGGTGCGGACGGCACACACGCGACTGCGCTAATCGTCGGTGGACACCCTGTAGGGCACTCAGAAGAGAAAGCGCTGGCGCACCCGCTCAGCGAGCTGCAACTCTTCTTCATCGCCAGAAGTGAGATCAAGATAGAGCTGCAACGGGTGGACGATGGGCGGACGTTCCGCGGCAAGGCTGCGTGCCCAAAGGATGCTGGTGTCGTAGGGTCGGAAGATGAACACCTGGCTCTGCCCGCTCTTCTCGTTCAAGCGCAAGGGGCGGAGCAGCACATCCGGCTCGCCGTCCCAGTAAAAGCCCAGGCGCGGCGCAAAGGGGTCGCCGCCCAGCAGGTGGCGCGCAGCGGACCAAAGGGTGAGGGCGGCATGTTCTCGCGTTTTTTCGCCCTGATCCAGCAGGCGGACCTCCAGGTCGGGCACTGAAGCTGTGGCGCGATAGATGTGGAATGGACTGCGCCGCAGAGTATAGGTTTCAGCCCATTGGTCGAGTAGTGTCGCGGGCTTGACCACAGCCATGCCGCTGTGGCTCTTGTCGACCAGTCCATCGTTGGCCAGGGATGTGGTCACCATGCTGGCGAGGCCAAGGCTGACCTGGGCGCTGCAGGCCAGATCGCGCATGTTCCAGCGTCGCTCGGGGTCCATGAGGAGCGTGCGCACCACGCGTTCGGAGCGTCCCTCGTAGAGCGTTTGGACCTCTTTTTTGCGGGGCTCGGGATTAGGCTTGCCGCCGATCTCGATAAAGATATGGGGCGTGTCCAGCCCCGCGTTGCCGGCGAGATCGAAATAGCCCACCCCCGCCTCGCGGCAGACGACCCGAGCCTCCTCGGTGAGGTAGGGAGCCACGATCACCGGTACCCCTCCGGCTTCTTCCACGTCCTGGGGGCCGCGGCTCAACTGCTCGATGGCCCGGGCTATCTCCTGGGGATAGCCGTCGCCGACGGCCAAGCAGAGCAGGTTGGCCTCTCCTCCGCGCCGACCCAAGGCCACGCGTAACACGAAACGATAGGGGCCCCACTCGGGCGACGTGAGCCGACGCATGCCTCGAAAGGTGAGCTGCGGGTAGAGTGTGTTGAACTGGCGCAGGAAACGCGTTTGCACTTCACTCTGCAGCAACGATGAACTCCTTGTCAGAGATTGATGAGCCAGTGTAAGAACACGGGAACCCACAGGGCTCCCGTTCGCTCTCGCACATAGCTCAGAATCAGCCCCAGGAAAAAGGTCCACAGGCCCCAGGACCAGGCCAGCGCAGAGGCGCCGCTGAAAGGGTTCCATGGATTGAGCACATGCCACAGCCCGAACAGTAGTGCGGCGATGACAGCCCCCCATCCCCAGCGCACACCCCATAGATCACGGGGCTGTCCCCAGGCCTCGTTGAGCCGTGACTGGATATAGCCGCGGAACAGCACCTCCTCGCCCAGAGCCACGAACATTAGGCCAAAGATCAGCCTGCCAATCGTGGCGCCCGAGACTGCCAACGCCACGCTCCAGTTGGACGCGCCAACTGCCACCAAGCAGGCGACTGTGGGCCCATGTCTGGCCGGTGCGGCGCGATCTCTCAGTAGCCAGGCCATGCCTATCAGGAGCGCTACCTCCAGAATGGATATGAGCAACGCATCCTGCCATCGCTGCCAGCCTATATAGAGGAGCGCCGCACTGATCAGCAGCATAGGAAGAGCGCAAGTGGCTAGCGCCCTAACCTGAGAGTGGGTGGCTCTGAGCGAGAACCCATAGTGAGGCAGTCTCCGGCGGCTGATGAACAGCCAGAATAAGGGCAATAGGAGCACCAGCAGATACCCGAACAAATAGTGCCCCAAGATGTGTTCCTCCCAGGTGCCAAGGTAGGATGCACGGATTGCCCTGAATCCCAACACAACTAGGGTCCAGATGGTAAGCACTTCGGCCGTTGCTTTGATGCGGGTGTTCGTGTCTGTCCCCAGCGACCGTGATATATTGCCTACTCTGCTCATAGAGTATAGCGCTCTGTGCAGTCCATCGCAAGGGGACCAGCATTCCATCAGGCTCTGCCGTGGCCAAAGTCACGGCGTTTTGGGCACAGCGAGATGCCCCCCGTTATCTATGTCGAGCCCTTTATCTTTCGCGCTTGACATCACCCTGGCGTGTTTCCATACTGCCCGGCAGGGGCAAGTTAGCGACGTCCATGGGCGGCATAGAGCATGGTATGCCAGGCTGGTCGGCGAACTCCTGAGCCATCGCTTGATCCCGCTCTTGGCTGTTCGTTGGAGGTGTAGCATGGAGTATGATAAAGACAAGGTTGACGACATGACGCTGGCTTTGCTCTATCTGGTCATGTTCAGAGATGGCTACGGCATACGCGCATGGAAAGGCTTTGATTGGGACACGATGAGCCGCCTGTCCGAAAAGGGGTACATCAGCGACCCCGTAGGCAAGGCCAAGTCGGTGGCCGTGTCTGATGAGGGGGCGGAGAGGGCCAAGGAGTTATTTGTGCAATATTTCGGGATCAAGGACGGGTGATATTGGCTTGCACACAACCGCAGACCTCGTAAAATGTGCCGTGGTCGAGGGGGGAAACCTCTTTCGGCCATTCGCTCAGCACTGATATCTCTGAAGGAGAAACGCATGGCAGAGAATTTGATGGTGGCCGTGATCACCGGTCAGCATGGTTACGATGTTCCCAATTTCCACCGCCTGTTTCGAGCCTTCCCCGGCATCGATGCCTATGTTCAGAACCTGGAAGATTTCGTCACCGCGGACGCGGGAATACGCGATCAGTACGATGCACTGATCTTTTACAACTTTCACCAAGCCACACCCACGGGCGAGGAGCAAGGATGGCAAAAGGGGATCAAGCCGGCTTTGGAGCAGTTGGGCCAAACGGCGCAGGGGATCGTAGTGCTGCATCACGCTTTGCTGGCCCACCGGCAGTGGCCGTTGTGGTCGGAGGTGGTGGGCATCGCCGATCGTGGGTTTGGCTATTATCATGACCAGACCTTGCACGTGGAGGTTGCCGACCGGGTGCACCCCATCACCAAAGGCTTGGGGCCCTGGGAGATGGTGGATGAGACGTATACGGTGAACGAGCCAGGCGAGGGAAACCATATCCTGCTGACGACAGAGCATCCCAAGAGTATGCGTAGCCTGGCTTGGACGCGTAGCTATGGGAAGGCGCGTGTGTTCTGTTGCGAATCGGGCCATGACAACCAGACCTGGGCCGACGCCAATTTCCGCATCATCCTGCAACGTGGCATCCTTTGGGCTGCGGGCAAGCTATAGGCTAAGGCATCCATCGCGGCCCGTGCGGCGCTTCCCCGGATGAATCCGGGGTTGATAGACGAAACGTGATAAATCACGTTATAGTATCGTTTAGTGCCTTTTAACATACTTGGCTTGTCGGTTCCGACCCAAGGGGGCATTCATCTAGGTAGCAAGGAGCAGCTCGTTATGCAGTCAATGACCGGCGTCGAACGGATTGGGAATATCTTGCAGCACAAGCCCGTGGACCGCATCGGCCTGTACGAGCATTTCTGGTCCGATACACAAAAGGTGTGGACCGAGCAAGGCCACATCCGAGAAGGTGAGAACCTCTCGGACCATTTCGGTTTCGATATGGACCTCTGCTGGGCCTTTAACCTGGTGGCGGACCTCGATTTCGAACCCCAGGTGATCGAAGAGACCGCGGAAACGATCCTCACGCGCGACGGCAATGGCCGCCAGCGCATTGCAGACATTAAACCTTCCGGGGACATTGAGTTTCGCCGTTCCCAGCAGAACGTTCCGGTGATAGACGGAGAAATGAGAGGTCGGTCCGGAACAGGTGATCGCCTCCGCCCAGTATTCGGCTTC
>CAYQDH010000026.1:0-23060 GCA_964416075.1 uncultured Anaerolineales bacterium
GGGGCGGGTGGACGCCGACTTTTTGGGATTATGGCACCCTTTCGCCACGTGGTACTGTGGAGTGGCAGGAGACCTGGTATGTTCTGGCCAAGAGCGGAGGGCCATCCATGGCCACAGCCAGAGCAAGCCTGAGTGTGGAGCGCCAGGGACGCTCCCTGCGAGTCACGGTGGCCTCCCCCGTAAGCAGCCGCTGGACGCTGGTGGTGGAGGACCAGGCCGAGCAGCTCCACAAACAAGTCATAGAGGTGCACCCCGACGCCCCTTTCTCAGGAGAACTGTCGCTAGGGGAGGATATGCCGAGTGAGGACCTCCTGATCGAGTTGTTCGACGAAACAGGCCAGCCGGAGCTATCGTTCCGCCCTGGATCGTGACGAGGAGCACGATATGCTTTGTCCGCAATGTCATCGCCCGTTATCTGCAGGCGCTGCTTACTGTCCCTACTGTGGCGCCCAGGCTCAGCGATCCCAATCGCTGACCATGGAGGGGCCAGATATCAACTCACCAGGCCCTTCTGCACAAGATCAGGCTCCCAAGGGCTGCTCGCGGACCCTTTTAGTCCTGGCCCTTATCTTGCTGGCCCTCCTGGGCATCGTGGGATTGGGTGTGGCTGCATACTGGCGCGGCCTTGAGGATCGCACACGCATAGAACAACAGGCAGCTTCGGGGCACCTGCAGCGGGGCGCAGAGTATATAAACCAGAAACAGTTCGAACTGGCCATTGCCGAACTCGAGCTATCGATGCAGCTCGATCCGCAGAACCAACAAGCCAGGGCCATGCTTCAAGAGGCTCAGCAGGGGCTACAGGTCGTGCCAGGCCCCACAGCAGAACCCCAGCCGGATATTAGACTGGTGCATTTGCGGCAACTGCAAGAGCTCTACCGCAAGCAGGACTGGACACGTGCCCAGGTCGTAGCCGACCAACTCCGCTCGCTCGATCCAGATTATGAGCGAGAGACCGTGGAGAATATCCTGTTCGATGCCTTTTACCAAAACGGCATACAACTGGTTCACGAAGAGCGGCTACAGGAGGCCGTGCGACTATTTGATCGGGCCCTGGCGCTTCAACCGGATCGAGCGGACGTGCAACGAGCGAAGACTCTGGCCGAAGGGTATATGGCAGGCCTCTCATTCTGGCAAGCCGATTGGGACAAGGCCATCGAGCACTTACAGACCATCTATAACCTGGCTCCCGACTACCAGGATATACAACAGCGCCTATATCAGGCCTATCTGAACTCGGGTGATGTTCTGGCTGAACAGGGCGATTGGTGTCCAGCCGCGGAAAGATATCGTGCCGCGCTTGATCTGATTTCTGACGATCCTTTGGCTGCCAAGGAGCGCGAGGCCAGCGATCGCTGCAGCACCGCAAGCCCCTCTGTCACTTCTGCGCCACCGTCCACTTTTGTCCCATCCGGAACCTTTGTAGGGTCGGTGGTCAAGCAGACGGAGATCGACAGTAACAAGGTAGTCTTCCGAGGACAGGTGTTGAACCAAAAAGGTCAGGGTATGTTGGGCGTTCAGGTGCAGATCCAGGCCTGGAATTGGAAAGCTGTCGCTATCACAGACGGAAATGGCCAATTCTCCTTCGATGGCTTACGAGATCCGGTGACGTATACGCTGTCCCTGCCCAGCTTACAGTGCCAGCCCATCGATGCGCCGGGAGAGAAGGGGCAGATAACCTGGGTGCAGTTTCGACAAAAGAGATAAACCCAAGGCTTTTATGGCCCAGCAGAAAACGCAGTAGGAGGCATGATGGACCCCTTGCAAGACCTGGAAAAGATCATCGAGCAGATTCGTGCCGACCTGACCCGCAAAAACACCCTGCGAGACACGACCCTTGCGCGCTCTCGAGAGCTGATACGCTTTTGCGCCAACAGCATCCGAGCTACCCATCGACACGAGTTCGAGCAAGCCATCGCCCTGCTATCCCAAGCCCAGGCCGCTGCAAAGGTGATGTGCGATGATGCTCGTCCCTATGCCGACATTTACTACTCGGGATACACCCAGGACGCGATGAAAGAACTGGCGGAGGCATCGATTACTCTGGCTCTGGTCTCTCGCAAGGCCTTGCCCGATCCCGATCTCCTGGGTGTGGAGTATCCGGCCTACTTGAATGGCCTGGGAGAAGCGATGGGTGAGATGCGCCGCTTCGCCCTGGATAGTATGCGCCGCGAAGATATCGAGGATGCGGAACGGATGATGGCCATCATGGACGACGTCTATACCTTTTTGGTGACCATCGACTTTCCTGATGCATTGACTGGCAATCTGCGACGCACCACGGACATGGTACGGGGAGTAACGGAGAAAACGCGTGGCGACCTAACCACAGTGATACGTCAGGAACGGTTACAGCAAGCGCTGCAGGCCTTTGAAGAACGCTGGAAGGATCGGATCGATCGGCAATGAGCTATAAGCGGGGAGATGATGATGGGACGCTGCCCATTATCAGCGCCAGCGAGATCGGGCGCTATGCGTTCTGTGCGCGCGCGTGGTGGTTGCATCGCGCATTAGGTTACGCACCACGCAACACCGCGGCGTTGGAACGGGGTACACGTGGACACGAGGAGCATGGCCAACGGGTCCTCATCGCCCAGCGACAGATGGTGTTTATCCGATGGCTGCTATTGGCAGCTCTCGTGACAGTCATCTTGCTCGTCTTGTTGTTCCTCAGAACCTGACTATACTCCAAGGTCCGATCACTATTCCTGCCTGGGTTGAACAAACCGCGCCGCGCTGTGGTTCCGTGCGAGCGTCGATAGGAGAGTGAGAATGGGCTGGACTGGGATCTAGTATCAGAGACAGACAAGCTATGGCTTCGATGACACGGGCAGAATGGGTGTTCGTTACTGCACTAACAGTGCTATCACTGTTTGTGCTGGTATCTGTGCCACCCCTATCACCACAGACACTCGCGGAGGCGCGGGGCCAGGTCTTGGAGACCGCCTCCATACAGACCACCACACCCACTTTGGTCACGGTTACGGTTTCGCCGTCCCCCAGACCTACCTCTACATCCACCGCAACGGCCTTGGCGAAGGCGACGGCTGTGACGACGAGCACGCCCCGGCCCACAGTCACATCGACCGGGACACCCCCCCCCACCGCAACCGCATCGCCCACCATCACCCCTTTTCCGTTCGACACCCGCGCAGACGCGGCTCGCTTTATCTATATTGACCAATCCGTACAGCGAATGTTCGTCTTTGAGAGCGGCAGGCTGATTCGTGACATCGCTTGTAGCACGGGAGCGCCCACGCCCGAAAAATACACCCCGGCGTGGAGTGGCCAGGTAGGCTATTACCATGGCACCTTTTTCTCGTTCGACGTATATGCCGATGATGCCTGGTATCTGTTCCAGCACGATGGCGCTATCTTGATCCACAGCTTGCCTTACACCCTGGAAAATGGGGCCAAGGTATACCAGGACGGTATGTTCTTGGGCGTGCGACCCGTCTCTCACGGCTGCATCCGGATATCCCCCGAAAATGCCAGATGGCTAACGGACTGGAATCCCGAAGGCGCCGAGATCGTGATCACGGATCCCTACCTTGAGAAATGGCAATGAGTGCATTGCAGATGTTCCTGTTTCTCTTGCTTTTGGGTATTCTGCTTCTCGTCTATTTCATGTGGCGACGAGCGAGGTCACTATGGGGATCGTCCGGCCTTCCCCAAGGCGACATCGTCTCTATGGACACCACGGATTGGGAGCGCAGCGACTCGCTATACGCCCCTCGCTTCCGCTTGGCGGGCAAACCAGATTATCTCGTTCGCGTAGGCCAGCGCCTGATCCCTGTGGAAGTCAAGCCCAATCGTCGTGCTTCGCAGCCTTACGAGTCGGATGTCCTGCAATTGATGGCCTATTGTCTCCTGGTAGAGGAGAACTCTGGCCATCGTCCGGACTATGGCTTGTTACGCTATCGAGAACACACCTTTCGCTTGCCTTACGATGCGCGCCTGCGCCGACTGGTGCTGGATACAGCTGCCCAAATGCGCAGAGACCTGGTACGCCGGGACGTACATCCTAACCATGAGGATCCCTCGCGCTGTCACTTTTGCGGCTATGCAGAATCCTGTGGACAGCGCGTGGATTGATGGGGATGGCCAGACTTGCAATCAGAAAGACAAGAACAGGAATCTAGCCATGATTCTTGCCCGCGTGGGAGTGGAACTGCAAATGGCTTTGGTACGTCTATTGAGGCGTGCTATAATTGTGTCCAGGACAGCAACGTGAAGGTTGACGAGTATGAGTGGTGATGGGCATGTACCTAATCCACTGAAAAGGGCGTTAAGCTCTTTTTTGATGGTAATTTTCATTTCAGGCGCATTGTATAGCGCCTATTTATATTTCTCCACGATCCGTGCCCTGGCATCGCGGACCAGTTTGCCGATCGCCCAGAATCCAGTCCCGGCAAGCGTGCCCCAGGGTCGGGCCCCGGAGCAGGAACTACCCAATATTGAGAGCAAGAAGGAACGCGTCAATATCCTGCTCTTGGGAATCGACCAACGCGACAACAAGACTGACCAAGGTCCGTGGCGCACGGATACGATGATTCTAGTGTCGATCGATCCAGCTACCCAGTCTGCATCGATGCTCTCAATCCCTCGCGATCTGTGGGTTACGATACCCGGTTATGGCGAAAATCGCATTAACACCGCTCACGCTACAGGCGACATCCGCCAGTACCCAGGGGGCGGCGTAGCTCTGGCGAAGAAGACCGTATGGTACACCTTTGGCGTTCCAGTTCACTATTACGTTCGCATCAACTTTGCTGGCTTTGAGAAAATGGTCGACGCCATTGGCGGTATTACCATCGATGTGGAAGATGCCATCCACGACGACAAGTATCCGGACCAGAACTACGGGACCATGGTGGTGGACATTCCAGCGGGCGTTCAGCGCATGGATGGCAAAACTGCGCTACAATATGCCCGAGTAAGACACGGCTCAAATGACTTTGATCGGATGACCCGTCAGCGAGAGGTCATCCTGGCTGTAAGGGATAAGATACTGAGCCTGAACATCCCTTTGATGCGTGTGCCCCAGTTGATCGAGTTGGCCGGTAATAGTATCCAGACCGACCTCAAGCTCGACGAAATGATCGCCTTGGCTGGTATTCTGCGCACCATCGATCGTGGCAGCATCCACCATGGGGCGATCGATGACACCATGAGTACGACGGTCTTGACGCCGCAGGGGGCCATGGTACAGATGGCCGATTGGGATAAGGTGCGCGTTCTGGTCGACGAGCTGTTCCCCATCGCCGGCTCTGCAGCAGCGCCTACGACGAGTCTCCTCAGCACCAGTTTGGCAAACGAAGAGGCACGTATCCGAGTGCAGAATGGAACCACGACAACCAGCCTGGCGGAAGAAACCACCACAGCGCTGCGCGAGAATCAGTTCAACGTCATCCGGTATGATGCCGCCGACCGTTCTGACTATGACCAGACCTGGATCACTGTCTATGTCGACAAGCCCTATACCGTTCAGGCCCTAGCCAAATACCTAGATATCACCCCCCAGAACATCCGATATCAGCTCGACACCCAATCAGATGTGGATATCTTGGTCATACTGGGGCAAGATTATGCACTCAGCCACGGTGGTTAGCCCAGGGATCAGCGATTGTTGCGCAGCCCACAAGCACAGGACCTCGCGTCTGCCGCCTCATCTGTCAAGCAGTGAGGGTTTGTGCCGGCCTTTTCTCCATAATACGGGATAGATGCCAGTCGCAAGTCTTTTGACAGTGCTACCTATGCTCTGTATAATTGCCAAGGCTTGGCACTCTATTGAGCCCACGCCTATGTTATGGCACGTGATATGCAGAATCAGAGGGGCTCTGTATGACCCTTACAGAAGTACTGGCACTCATTGATGGTAGAGCAGTTTCCGCGCACACAGACCTGAATCAAGAAGTTCGGATGGCTTGCGGAGCTGACCTGATGAGCGATGTCCTGGCTTTCAGCCATGCGGGAACGCTGCTCATGACCGGTCTGACAAATCCACAGGTCGTGCGCACCGCTGAAATGGCAGGCGTACAAGCGATCGTTTTCGTACGCGGCAAATATCCACCCCCTGAGACCATCTCCTTGGCCGAAGAGAAGAGTATCCCTCTGCTAGCATCTCGATATACCATGTATGAGACCTGCGGCCGACTCTATGCGGCTGGCTTGGAGAGCTGTGGGGTCTTTGACTTGGCCGTAAAAACGTGGGAGGCAGCCTTTGGCGAGAACCCAAGTGACCAAGACTGATCGTGGCCCAATGTTGGTGTAGCCCATGACCGAACGCGTACCTGGCGAGCTTACCCGAGTTCAGGAACTGGTCTACGAGCTCAAAATAGAGCAACTGATGACCAAGAACGTGATAACGGTCACGCCAGATTGCACTATCCGCGACCTGAAAGAGATATTGCGGGTAAAGCGCATCTCGGGCGCTCCTGTGGTGCAAGGCGACCAACTTGTTGGCATCGTCAGTATTGAGAACCTCATCAGGGCCCTGGAAAAGGGCGAGCTTGAGGCTACCGTCGGCGAAAAGATGACGACGAAAGTACAAACACTGCGCTCCGATGAATCGGTGGTCAGTGCTGTGCAACTTTTCGCCAGACAGGGCTATGGTCGATACCCGGTGGTCGATGCCCAAGGCAAGCTTGTAGGGATGCTTACCCAAGGTGACATCGTTCGTGGGTTGTTACGGCAGATGGAGGTACAGTGGCATGCCGAGGAAATCCACCGCTATCGAGCCAGCCATATTTTTGAGGATATAGAATCTGATCAGACAGGTCTCATCCTGCGCTACTACATCAAGGCAAAGGATTTCGTCCGGGGCGGCGAAGCGTCGAGCAAGATCAAGCGGGCATTGGAGCGCCTAGGAGGGGATCCGCGAGTGGTTCGGCGAGTTGCCGTGGCCACCTACGAGGCGGAAACCAACGTCATCATCCATAGCCAGGGCGGAGAGATCATCGCCGAAATCCGGCCTGAGAGCATGCGCATCACAGCCACTGACACAGGGCCAGGAATCGCGGACGTCGCGCAGGCCATGCAACCCGGCTTTTCCACAGCCCCGGACTGGATCCGCGAATTGGGGTTCGGCGCTGGCATGGGTCTGAGCAATATCAAAGCCTGTGCTGATAGTATGAAGCTAGACTCTCAAGTGGGAGTCGGTACCCGGCTTGAGTTGATCTTTAAATTGCAGTAGGATTCAAGGAGACTTCATTGATCGTTCAGGATATTGTCTCGGCCTTGTCGCTGCAGGTGGTGGCGGGAGCAGATCACCTCAGCAACCAGGTAAGTGGTGGGTATGCGTCCGATCTGCTAAGCTGTGTCATGGCCGGCGCCAAGGCGGGAGACGTATGGATAACATTACAGGCTCACCCTAACGTAGTGGCCATTGCCGATCTGCTCAACTTGGCCGCGGTCGTGATTACCGAGGGTTCGCAGCCTAACGCCGAAACCGTGGCCAGAGCTGAGGAAAAGGGAATCCCAGTATTGTCGGCTCAGCAGAACACCTTCGACACAGTGGGGAACCTGATCGCGTTGGGAGTTGAGAAGCGGCAGTAAGGTGGGTCTCTAGTGGCGATAAACCCGGGGGGGAAAGACCTACGGCCGATCTGGGCAGATCTGCACATCCACACCGTGCTTTCACCATGCGCGGAGGTGGAAATGATCCCCCCGCTGATTGTGCGGCGCGCACAGGAACTTGGATTGGGCCTTATCGCCGTGACGGATCACAATACGGCCGAGAATGTCGCGGCAGTGCAGGCAGCGGCGGTAAGCAGCGGTATCGTGGTACTGCCGGGCATGGAAGTGCAGACTGTTGAGGAAGCGCACATTCTGTGCCTTTTTGATGTGATCGACCAGGTGTTGGGTTTTCAGGAGTTGATCTACGCCAGCCTGCCGGCGCTGCCGAATCGCGCTGACGTGTTTGGAGAGCAATACATCGTGGATGAGACAGGCGAGTTTGTGCGCCTGAACGAGCGCCTCTTGCTTGTGTCATCGAGCCTCTCTGTTAACGAGATCGTTGCGGCCTCGACCAAGTTCGGCGGGTGCGCAATCGCCGCCCACGTGGATCGGCAGGCCTTCAGTTTACTGGGCAACTTGGGTTTCATCCCGGATGACCTAGCCATTGAGGCGCTGGAAATCTCGCGCCTAACGCCGCCGGAGACGGCAGTGGCGCGGTTTCCTCTCTTGCAAGGGTGGCCCTTGGTCACATCGGGCGACGCCCATCGGCTTGGCGAAATGCGGGCCAGCACACTGATTACCATGGGGCAACCATCGATCTCGGAGCTCAAGCTGGCATTCCAGGGGCAGGGGGGGCGCAAGGTCAAGTTATTGCCTTGAGTTGAAATGTCCAGTCAGCTGGATATAATCAGCACACTTTAGCCATGGAGGAATGGACGTGGTAGACAATACGCAGGTCTCGACGGAAGAGGCGATGGACTTGACGCTCCTCGACCCAGTGTTGGACGAGTTTCGCTCAGAGCGCGGAGCCGTTATTCCCGTGCTTCAACGGGCTCAGGGGATCTATGGCTACCTCCCCCCCGAAGTGCTCAAGTATATCGCCAGCAACCTGAATGTACCCTTGAGTCAGATCTACGGCGTGACTACTTTTTATGCCCAGTTCTACCTCACCAGGCGAGGTCGGAACACGATACGCTGCTGTGATGGAACGGCCTGCCACGTCCGCGGCGCCGAAAAGATCCTCGCTGCGCTAGAAAAGGAACTAGGCATCAAGGCGGGAGAGACGACGCCTGATTACCGGGTCACCTTCGAGGTCGTCTACTGCCTGGGGTCGTGTGGGCTGTCTCCCGTGGCTGTCATCAATGATCAAGTAGTTGGGCGCCTGGTCCCGGAAAAAGCGGTTCAGTTGGTGCGAGTGTTGTCCTAGTGCGCGAGTTGTCGCTTCATATTCTGGACCTCATTCAGAATTCCCTCGAGGCCGGCGCCACATGCATCGACGTCGAGATTGTAGAGGATTCTGCCCTGGACGAGCTTGAGATCAAGATAAGCGACAACGGACGAGGTATGGATGAAGCCACAGTAAAACGAGTTCGTGATCCGTTTTTCACGACACGGACGACGCGCCACGTGGGCCTGGGGGTCCCTCTGCTCGCTGCGGCGGCGGAGCGGTGTGGTGGGGGCTTGTACATCACATCGCAGCCAGGTGTTGGGACCTGTGTTGTAGCCAAGTTTCAGAGGGATAATATCGATCGCGCACCTCTTGGAGATATGAAGAGCACCTTGCTCGGTGTGCTACTATCTCACCAGGAATGCGAGTTGCGCTATGTTCATCGCCTGGATGGGCGCGAGTTCGAGTTTGACACGAGGGAGATACGCCAGATCCTTGGATCGATCCCCTTTACGCATCCAGCTGTTAGGACCTGGATCGAGGAATATCTGGCGCAAGAGAATACGGAACTGGAAATATCGGATTGAGGGGCAGCCCTGCTCGTTAGATCATCAGGAGAGGAAAAATGCCAAAGCTCAAGTCGCTAGATGAATTGCGGCGGTTGCGCAACCAGGTTCAAGAGGACCTAACCACTCGGGTAGAGACGGGGACAACCATCATCGTGGGGATGGGCACCTGTGGCATCGCCGCTGGAGCCCGAGAGACGATGCGTGTAATCCTCGAAGAGCTCAAGAAGCGCGACATCGAGGCCCATGTTCAGACTGTGGGCTGCATTGGGATGTGCGTGCGCGAGCCTTTGGTGGACATAGAACAAGCAGGCCAACCTCGCATCACGTATGCCAATATCACATCGGACAGAGTGCCCCACCTGATCGAGGAGCATCTGGTGAACGGCCGCGTGGTCAATGAATGGGCTATTGGCCGCCTGCAAGTCTAGGGGCCAGGCTAGAGCCCTGATCGGGCCTTAACACGCCGGCCAGTTATTGTTGGGAGGCGGTTTCACCTTGTCTACTATCATATTGTCCAGGAGGACGTCTCATGGCTGATTCAATGTACCGGGCGAACGTCCTGGTATGCGGGGGTACGGGTTGTACCGCATCGGGCTCTGCGGCGGTTATGGATGCTCTGAAAGCGGAGATTGTCAGGAGGGGCTTGAGCACCGAGGTCCGCACTGTGGAAACAGGGTGCCGCGGTTTTTGCGCCATGGGCCCAGTAATGATCGTCTATCCCGAAGGCATTTTCTACTGCCAGGTGCAGGCAACCGATATCCCAGAGTTGGTGGAGGAAACCCTGGTCAAGGGGCGCGTGTTGCAGCGGCTCACCTACAAGGAGCCCTTTACGCACCAAGCGGTGCCTTTGTATCACGACATCCCCTTCTATGGGAAACAGCTACGTCTTTGCCTACGCAACTGCGGGCTGATCGATCCCGAAAACATAGATGAATACATTGCCCGCGGGGGATATGAGGCGTTGGGCAAAGTGCTCAGCACGATGACGCCGCCCCAGGTGACCGATGAGATGAAGCGCTCGGGCCTGCGTGGGCGCGGCGGCGCAGGTTTCCTGGTCGGGCTCAAGTGGGAATTGGCGCAAAAGGCTCCCGGCGATGTGAAGTACGTGGTGTGCAACGCTGACGAAGGCGACCCCGGAGCCTTTATGGATCGTTCGATCCTTGAAGGAGATCCGCACTCTGTTATCGAGGGCATGACAATTGCCGCGTACTCTATCGGCGCGCACGAGGGGTATGTGTACTGCCGCGCTGAGTACCCCTTGGCCATCCAGCGTCTGAAAATCGCTATCCAACAGGCCACCGAATACGGGCTGCTGGGCCCGGGCATCTTGGGCAGCGACTATTACTTTACCCTGCATATCAAAGAGGGCGCGGGTGCCTTTGTTTGTGGCGAGGAAACTGCGCTTATTGCCTCTATCGAAGGCCGGCGCGGCGAGCCCCGGCCACGGCCCCCCTTCCCGGCTGTTGCGGGCCTATGGAACAAGCCTACCAACAACAACAACGTCAAAAGCTATGCCATATCGCCACAGATCATTGCCAATGGGGCCGAATGGTTCGCCGGCATTGGCTCCCCCAAGAGCCCGGGCACGGCCATCTTTGCCCTCACCGGCAAGGTCGAGAACACGGGCCTGGTGGAAGTGCCCATGGGCATTACGCTGGGCGAGATCATCTTTGATATTGGCGGCGGCATCCCCAGGGGCAAGCAGTTCAAAGCGGTGCAGACGGGTGGCCCTCTGGGCGGTTGCCTTCCGGCCTCGGGACTGAACCTGAACGTTGACTTTGACTCGCTGCGCCAGGCAGGGGCTGTGATGGGCTCCGGCGGTATGATCGTCGTCGACGAAGATACCTGCATGGTGGAATTCAGCCGCTACTTTCTCACCTTTGCCACCGCCGAGTCGTGCGGCAAGTGCGTGCCCTGCCGCGTGGGCGGCAAGCGTATGCTGGAGATCCTGACGCGCATAACCCGCGGCGAAGGCACGATGGGAGATCTGGATACCATCCAGCACATTGCCGACGGCATGGCCAACGGCTCGCTTTGTGCCCTGGGCCAGCTCACGCCCGGCCCCGTGCTCAGTGCGCTGCGCTATTTCAAGGACGAGTTCATCGCCCATATCGTAGACAAGCGCTGCCCCGCAGGCTCATGCAAAGGGTTGGTACGGGCGCCATGCGCAAACGCTTGTCCCGCCGGTGTAGATGTGCCCAGCTATGTGGCGCTCGTCTCCGAGGGCAAGTACGCCGAGGGCCTGGAAATCCATCGCAAGCGCAATCCGTTTGCATTGGCCTGTGGGCGTGTCTGCCCTGCCTTCTGTGAGGATCGCTGCCGCCGAGGCGAACTGGACCAATCGGTGGCTATTCGCCAGATCAAGCGCTTTATGGCCGACCAGGAGATCAAGAACCCTTGGACGCCCGAACAGACCGAGGCCAAAAAGGGCAAGAAAGTAGCGGTGATTGGTTCAGGCCCTGCTGGCCTGACCTCAGCCTTGCGCCTGGCTCAGTGGGGCTATGACGTCACCGTGCACGAAGCGCTGCCCGTGGCTGGCGGCATGATGGCCGTCGGTATCCCCGACTACCGCCTGCCGCGCGACATCTTGGATATCGAGATCGATAACGTCAGGCGGGCAGGAGTGGAGATCAAGCTCAACTCCAAGCTGGGACGAGACTTTACAGTGGCTGACCTGCTCGATCGCGATGGCTATAGCGCCGTCATCCTGGCCATCGGGGCACAGATCAGCCGTCTGATGCGCGTGCCGGGCGAAGATAAGCAGGGCGTGCTCGGAGGCACCGAATTCCTCCAGGCCGTGGCACTTGGCAAGGCCCCAGATCTGAAGGGCAAGCGCGTGGTGGTCGTGGGCGGCGGCAACACCGCCATCGATGCCGCACGTACGGCCATGCGTTTGGGCGCCGCTGAGGTGAACCTGGTCTATCGCCGCACGCGTGAGGAAATGCCTGCTCAGAAACTCGAGGTGCACGAGGCCGAGGAAGAAGGGCTCAAGCTGCACTTCCTGGTCAATCCAACCCGTGTGGTGGGCAATGGCCAGGTGACGGGCCTGGAGCTGATCATGCAGGAATTGGGCGAGTTTGACGAGAGCGCCCGCCGCCGGCCCAGCCCTATCGCCGGCTCGGAGTTCATCCTGTCTACCGACATCGTGATCCAGGCCATCGGCCAGAGCAGCGATGTAAGCTGCGCGGGGGATTGTGGCATCGAGTTCAATCGCAATACCACCGTCCAGGTAAACCGCGAGCTAGCTTGCTCTCGTCCCGGCGTCTTTGCCGCAGGTGACGTGGTGATCGGTCCGGCGACGGTGATCGAGGCTGTGGCCCAAGGCAACAAAGTGGCCCAGACCGTGGATCAGTACCTTGAAGGCGATGAGGTCAAGTCGAAGAAGGAATGGCTGGCCTACGATAGCGTACCCCTCAACTTTGAGATGGAGGACTATGTAGACGCGGTCCGCGCCGAGATGCCGGTACAACCCGCGGAGGAGCGCCGCAACAACTGGCGCGAGGTAGAACTCGGATTCTCTGAGAAGGCGTGCCAGGAGGAGTGTAAGCGCTGCCTGCGCTGCGACCTGAGCTAGTGCGACACAGCCAGCCGGGTCCGGTCGTTCAGCGCCTCGTATTCGGCCAAGCACCCTCTAACTGTGGAGGCTTGACCAAGGTGGGCTCGATATTGCTGGTCGTCTATGGGAATGTCAGTCGGCGAGACGATGGTGTGGCTTTATACATCGTCCGCCGACTGTGGGAATTCTTGGCTCTCTGCTCTGAGAGACAATGCCGAGGTCGAAGGACAAGCCGCGCGTATCCTGCGACAGTGGTTAGCCAGAGGGTAAGCGGAGTTCGGGGCCTAGAATCCGACGAGATTTACGAATTTCGTACTATTTCTTTCAAAAGTACTTGAATTTCGTACGACAATGCGATATAATGGAGGCATCGATTCATGGGATTTCCCTCGCCGGCGAATCCGGGATGGGTTACGCAGGCGACAGGGCCTACCATCCGGGGTATAATGGCAGCCGCTAGGGTCGGCGCACCATGGCCCCATGCCTCAAGCGAGTTAATTCGGGCTATCTGAGATACTAGCAGAGGAGTCGACAATGCCGGACATTCACGTTACCATCGATGGTAAGCAGCTCGCGGTACCGCGCCACTTTACCATCCTCGATGCTGCCAAGCAAGGGGGCATCGAGATACCTGCCCTGTGCGCCCATCCGGAGCTCAAGCCGATCGGCGCATGCCGCATCTGCCTCGTGGAGGTAGAAAAGCAGAGAGTCTTGCAGCCAGCATGCACTTTCCCGGTCTCTGAGGGCATGGTCGTACACACCCAAAGCCCGAGCGTGCGAGAGGCGCGACGTTTCGTGCTCGATCTGCTGCTCTCGGACCATCCTCTTGATTGCATGACCTGCGAAAAGGCTGGGAATTGCACATTGCAGGACCTCGCCTATGAGTATGGGATCAAAGAGACCAGCTACCATGGAGAGAGGCACCATTGGCCTCTACAGGATGATAACCCGTTCTATGTGCGGGATTATAACAAGTGCATCCTGTGCCGGCGTTGCGTCCGCGCCTGCGATGAGATCAATGGCGTGCAGGCTATCGGCCTCATCGACCGCGGGTTCGAGACCAAAGTGGGCGCTGCCTATGATGGCCCCATGCCCGAATCCCCCTGTGAGTTCTGTGGCATGTGCGTAGAGCTTTGCCCGACGGGCGCCCTCATGCCCAGGAGAGGTGTAGGCTCGGGCCGTAGCTGGGATATGACCAAGGTCAAGACCATCTGTTCCTACTGCGGGGTGGGCTGCTCATTGGAGCTCAACGTCAAGAATAACAAGATCGTCTCGGTCAGCTCCGACTGGGAGGCCCCAGCCAATAAGGGTTGGACCTGCGTCAAGGGTCGGTACGGCTTTGACTATGTGGAGAACGCCGAACGGCTCACCACGCCCCTGATCAAGAAGGATGGGGAATTCGTCCCCGCCACCTGGGATGAAGCCCTGGACATGGTAGCCGATCGCTTCGCCGCCACGGCGCAAGCCCACGGCCCCGACTCGGTGGCCTTCTTGAGCTCGGCCAAATGCACCAACGAGGAGAACTATTTGGTGCAGAAGCTCAGCAGGGGGGTGATCGGGACCAACAATGTCGATCACTGTGCTCGGCTTTGACACAGCTCCACGGTGACCGGTCTGGTCACCGCCTTTGGCTCCGGCGCGATGACGAACTCGATCGAGGACATCGCCGACGACGCGCAGTGCTACTTTATTATCGGCTCCAATACCACTGAGAATCATCCTGTCCTTGGCATGCGTATCCGCCAAGCCGTCAAGCAGCGGGGCGCCAAGCTGATTGTGGCTGATCCTCGCCGTATTCCTATCACGCAGTTCGCCACCCTACATCTGAAACACTTGCCCGGCACCGACATCGCTCTGCTGGACGGACTGGCTAACGTGCTCATCAACGAGGAACTCTACGACAAAGAGTTCGTCGCGGCGCGCACGGAAGGCTTGGAGGATCTCAAGGCCATGGTGGCCAAGTACACGCCCGAGGTGGCCGCGGAGATCACTGGGGTGCCGGCGGAGAAGATTCGCGAGGCGGCACGCATCATGGCCGCCAACCGTCCGGGGGCGCTGCTCTATGCCATGGGCATTACGCAGCACACCACGGGGCACCAAAACGTGCTGGCCTGCGCTAATCTGCAACTGCTCCTGGGCAACCTGGGCATGCCTGGCGCCGGGGTAAACCCGCTACGCGGGCAGAATAACGTTCAGGGAGCCTGCGATGTGGGTTGCCTGCCCAACCTGTACCCTGGTTACCAGAGCGTGGCCAGCGAGGATGTGAGGAAAAGGTTTGAGACGGCATGGGGCAAGACCTCTCCGACCAAAGTCGGCCTGACAGTAGTGGAGATGCTCAATGCCGCAGATAAGGGGCAGATCAAGGCCATGTTCGTCCTGGGAGAGAACCCGGGGATGACTGACCCCGACACGAACCATGCGCGCAAGGCCTTGGAGGCGCTCGACTTTCTAGTGGTGCAGGAGATCTTCCCGAGCGAGACGACGCCCTACGCGGACGTGATCTTGCCGGGTGTGGCCTTTGTAGAGAAGGAAGGGACCTTTACTAACACCGAGCGCCGAGTGCAGTTGGTGCGCAAGGCCCTGAGCCAGCCGGGCGAGGCACGGCCCGACTGGGAGATCCTTGCCGACTTGGGCAACAGGATCCAGGCTCGCATGGGAGGCCCCGTGGAGGGCGCTCCTTGCACTGGATGGAGCTATGATAGTCCCAAGGCCATCTTCCAGGAGATTGCTGCCGTGACCCCGAGCTATGCCGGGATCTCGTATGATCGTCTGGAAAAAGGTGGCCTGCAGTGGCCCTGCCCCAATGCAGAGCATCCCGGCACCCGCATCCTGCACAAGGATCGCTTCTCGCGCGGCATGGGCAAGTTGAGCGCGGTGGAGTGGCTGCCGCCGCAGGAAGTGCCCGATGCCGAGTATCCCTACATACTCACCACAGGACGCGTGCTCTACCATTTCCATGGCGGCACGATGAGCCGTCGTTCAGCGGGCTTGAACGAGATCTATCCCGAGGGCAGCGTGGAGATCGGCCGCCTGGACGCGCGCGCGTTGGGCATCGAGGATGGCGAACTGGTGCGCGTCAGTTCGCGCCGTGGGCAGGTGGTCGCCAAGGCCGAGGTGGTAGATGGCATGGCCAATGGCGTGGTCTTTATGACCTTCCACTTTAAAGAGGCCGCGGCCAATTTGTTGACGATCGCCGCCTTGGATCCGGTGGCCAAGATTCCTGAGTTCAAGGTCTGCGCGGTCAAGGTGGAGCGCGCAGCCTGAGGCAACTCGTGGGCCGGGAGCGTATCTTCTCCCGGCCCATGGTGTATTAAGTTACTAAGGAGGTGGTGTCTATACTCACAATCGTGATGGGGCAAGTAGGTGACGGTTATCATGGAGTCTGACAGGTTCGGTTCGTAAGCCGTGCATTCCCAAGCCGTTCTTCACATTCAGTGCAGGGAGGATGTCGAAATGCCGTTCAAATCACCCAAAGCTATCGTCGAGGCAGTCGCCACCGCCGGTTGTACCAAGAGCGAGCTACCGATCCCCAAACAGCTCGTCCTTGGATTTCTGGCCGGCGCCTATATCGCCTTTGGTGGCTTCCTAGCCATTGTGGTGGGTCGGGGCAGCCCGGAATTGTCCGCAGCAAATCCGGGGCTTGCCAAGTTCGTCTTCGGCGCAGTCTTCCCCGTGGGCCTCATGCTGGTCATCATCGCCGGCTCGGAGCTCTTTACGGGCAACGTGGGGGTGATCACGCCCGCCTGCCTGACCGGTGGGGCCAAGTGGCGTAACCTCCTGCGTAACTGGGTCTTTGTCTACCTGGCCAACTTTGTGGGCTCGGTGTTTGTGGCCCTCTTTATCGCCTACTGGTCGGGCATCATCAACGTGAATTCGGGTGATGCCTTTGCTCAGTCGGTAGGCAAGGCCGCCGCAGCGATCGCCGAAGCCAAGACCATCAAGTTGGGCTGGGGCGCGGCGCTGCTGCGCGGCATCGGCTGCAACTGGCTGGTCTGTTTGGCGGTTTGGATGGCCATCGCCTCGGACGACATCGCGGGCAAAATCCTGGGTATCTGGTGGCCCATCATGGCCTTTGTGGCCCTCGGGTTAGAGCACTCGATCGCGAATATGTTCTTCATCCCCTTGGGCATGTTCAACGGGGCGGCGGTCTCTATTGTCGACTTGTTCTGGAGGAATCTCATCCCCGTGACCATCGGCAATATCATCGGTGGCGGCCTCTTTGTGGGCGGCATCTATTGGTGGATCTACGGACGGGACAAGTAAACGCATCTCAAGATAGCTGAGCGACCCCAGAAACCACCTCGCTTTGGGGCATTCGATGCGGACGTGCTATACTCAACGGCACGTCCGCATTTTCTTGTCTTCACACGGGAGATACATG
This sequence comes from uncultured Anaerolineales bacterium, assembly GCA_964416075.1. GTDB lineage: Bacteria > Chloroflexota > Anaerolineae > UBA1429 > UBA1429 > CAYQDH01. The sequence goes on from CAYQDH010000026.1 coordinate 17,352, forward strand.
GAGAGCACAGTCCAGGCGTGGCCCACGACCAAACGACAGGTCTGGCGGATTTCGGGTGAGGAGAGTGTCTCGGAAGAGATCGAGATGGTGCTGGAAGAGCCCCTCTCACTTTACATCAACGGCCAACAGGTGGCCGTATTAATGCGCTTGCCTGGCCTAGAGAAAGAACTGGCCGCGGGCTTTGCGCTGAGCGAAGGGTTGGTGAGCGACTTTGCCAGCGTGCTGACGATCCAGCATTGCGGCAGAGCGCTCCCCGATGACAATGCCTCGGATGGAGCCGGTTCCGTCGAGTCGCGCAACCGCGTGGAGATGCGCGTCGATCCGCGAGCTCTCAACCCCGATGCGCGCATGGACGTGGTGCGTTTGATCCGGGCCGGTTGTGGCGCCGTGGACGTGGACCGCACGTGCCTGCCGCTGGAAGCCCTAGAGAACGATATCCATGTATTACCCAGCACGGTGTTGGATCTACCAAAAGTGATGCATGCCGCACAGGCGGTACACCAGCACGCGGGCGGGGTGCATGCCGCAGCCTTGTATGATAGCCGCGGTGAGCTGATCATCCTGTGCGAGGATGTAGGACGGCATAACGCCGTGGACAAGGGGTTCGGGCACTGCCTGCTGCGCGGCATCTCCTTGCAAGACAAAATGCTGCTCTGTTCCGGGCGGCTCAGCTATGAGATGGTCAGCAAAGCCATTCGCATGAGGCTCCCCATACTGGCCTCCGTCTCGGCGCCCACGGCACTTGCCGTGCAGCTGGCCGATCGGTTCAACCTCACCGTCGTAGGCTATCTACGAGGCGGGCGCATGACCATCTACACTCATCCGCAGCGCATCCTATCCCAATAGCCATCCTCCCACGGGTCTGGTGATGCAACTTGGCTCAAGCCAGCAAGCGAACCTGTGGGGGGCGTCTCTAGTGAGCGATGCTTAACACCACCAGATCGATGCTATCGCCCGCTGGGCGTCCACTCGACGATACGCGCAGGCGCAATCCATCGTCCAAGCCATACATACCCACACGAAGGATATACTCCCCAGGAGGCGTACCAGAGGGGATCAGCAGGCCATAGTTATCTGGGATCAACTGCCCGGGTTGCCAGTTGTTCGTGAGGTTCAACCCTCCACCCGGCTCGCTATCGCGCTGGCCAACGATATTCCCCGAGACATCGACGAGGTGACAAAAGACCTTGTAGCGCACAGAGACGGGCTGCATGGCCTCCCAGAAAAGGGTCAACTGAAGGATCTCCCCACTGCGAGGTTGCGGGGTGAGCAAGGTATAGCCCCGCAGACGGATCGTCTCGCCCAGGCCGAACTCGGTGGGATGCTCGATGCTGGCCGCCGCCGACAGCGGCACAGCGTAAACGACCAGCCGGACGTTGCCATACCAGCTATCCATCGCTTTATAGCAGTGGCTATCCAGCCAGGTCTCGATAAAGCGTTGGGGATCGCTCTCATCGGTGGCCCAAAAGATGCCATAGATCGTGGGGTGCTGGTCCACGATCCCTTCCAGGGCTGCCTGGGTGCGCGCAGTATCGATCGGACGCTGTAGAGGGAGTGGATAGATCGCCAAGGGCCCACGGTAATAATAGCCCACCGTCTCGATCTGCGTCGGCGCATTGATCAAGATGGCATCGTCTGGGCCGGCATGGGCCTGGATATGGGCGACGATACCACGATAGTCGTCGCGGGCATAGTCCGGGTCAAAGTAGAGGCGGCCTAGCGATGCCACAGGCCCCACAAAGATGAGCATAGCCAACGCCCCTGACAGCCCCAGGGCCAATACACGTCGCTGCAGCGTCCTACGCAGCCAGTTCCATAGCGCCAATAGGCCGCGCCCCTGGAGCATGTAGAAGGGGGGCGTGGCCAGCAACAAGAACTTTGGTTTGTACATCGGTCGCTGCAGCGAAAGCAAGTATATGACAACAATGGGCACAAGCAGGTAGATCCAGGCCAGAACGGCCCCGTAGCCCGCCCCCTCTGGCGCAACAACACGAGGCGCTACATTACCCATATCCAAACCGCGCCCGGTATCAGGGAAACGCGATTTGGAAATTGCGCCTACCTCCCTCATAGCTGCGGTTTCTCTGCCGCGTCTACCCCAGACGCGCAGGTCGGCGAGCAACGCGGGCAACAGTAGCAACCCCAATGCCAGTCCCCATAGGCGGCGCCGGCCATCCTCTGCCACGGTGACCCCCAAGGCAAACACCCGCGCAATGTCCGCCAGCAAGGCCGACCAAGAGAGGGGGACGCTCACGGCAGGCCAACTGCGCAGCGAGCCTCGAGCCACCCACAGCCATGGCGCAAAGGCCAGCACAACGACAATCTGCAAGAGCACCCAGTGCAAAAGCGGCCATTGCCAGTCTCCTGTGCGGTTATGCCATCGCAACGCCAGCCATACCAGGAAGATGATATTTTGCGCCAGCAGCAAGGAAAGAGCATAGTACTGCATGTATAGAGCCGCTGTGATGGATAGAGTGTAGAGCCCAGCCCACACGAAAGCCCCCCCTCTCCCCAGCGCCTGCCACTGTCGCAGCAGGCGCTCCAGAGCCAGCATCGAGAGCAGGCCGAAGAGCGCCACGCCAATGTACATGCGCGCTTCCTGAGAATAGTAAACCTGGAAGGGAGAGAGACAAGAGAAAACAGCGGCCAGGAGCGCTGCGCTCGCGCCCCACAGGCGCCGCGCCAGGACGTAGGTGGCCACCACCAGGAGGAGGCCCGTCAGTGCCGAAAGAGAGCGCGCCGCAAGCTCTGCGCCAACGGGCGCCGAGCGGCCAAAAAGGAGCATCCACCCACGCAGCGAGTAGTAGTACAGAGGCGGATGAATGTCGTGTGCGGCGTTCCGCGTAATGGTGGCCAGATCGCGCTGAGCCAGGGCCACACTGGCGCCCTCATCGTTCCAGAAGCTCTGGGCATCCAGCCGGTAGAAGCGAAGGCCCAGAGCCAACAGGATTATAGCCAACAGGGCGATCGTCTCCCAGGGCCGCAGGCGGGCTCTAGAGAGAGGCATCTTGAACATTCTTGCGCTCCAGGCCGCGACGGCGGCGACTGGCGGCGATGGCGCTTACCACTCCCGCCAGGCCCAGGCCGACAACGATAGCTACCCAGGTCCGCGGCTGTTCGGACCATACGACAAAACCGTCCAGTCCCACGATGCCGTCCTGCACCACAATCTGCACATGGTGCAAGATCTTGAGGTCGAGACCTTGGGCAACCATCGTGGCCCCAGGAGCCGAGGCCGGCGCGGCACATTCATTACAGGCAGCCACACTTCGACCGTCTAGGGTGACCTGCAGCCGATCCATTTGCCCTGGCTCACGCAGGACGAGAGCCAGGTGAGTGCCCTGGAAGGTCCAACTCGCGGTTGCCCCCTCGGCTCCCGCCCTATACTCGCCGAACACGGCAGCTTGATCGCGCACCACCTGCCAGGGCCCCTCGTATTGCAGCGCCCAGTGATCCTCCTGATGATAGCCAGTGTACGCCCGAGGCGGCTGCTGGGCTAGCGAAGCCAGCGTGTCATAGACCGGCAAAGGAGCAAAGTCGGGCTCGAGCATGCGAAAGTAATACCAGGCCTGGCCCTTTTCGGCATCCGAAGGACGGCGTAGGAACCAGTAGTTCATCACTCCCATCCAGGGCCACTCTCGCGCCGCCCGCTCATAGGCCTGCGCAGCGTAGAGCGCCTGATAGGATTCGCTCACTCGACCGTAGACCGCTGGCCCAGGAAAATCCTCGGGCAAAGCGTTCCAACCTATCTCCGTGGCCCAGATCGGTTTGTCCGCATCCCCATGGCGCACCATGATCTCTCTCAGAAGTTGCACACGTGAAAAGTTGGAGCGATCGCGGCTCAGTCGTCGATCATACGGCCCGGTGAACAGGCCGTAGACCTGCGCGCCCATAATGTCAAAGTATCCTCTGGCGCCAGCGAGGTACATTTTGTCCAGATAGAGCAGATCGCTCATGTTGCGGGGCTTGAACTCTTCGGGGGTCTCCTCCGTCGTCTGCGCCAGGCCCGCGCAGATGATTATGCAATCGGGGTCTGCTTCCTTGGCCCGTCGATAGGCTATCTGGAGGAGCTTGACAAAGCCGGCCGGATCCGCCGGCTGATCGCCCCACTCGGGGTAGATGTTCGGCTCATTCCACACCTGGTAGTAGCGGATGCGGCCTTTGTAGCGGCTGACGACCGCATACACAAAATCACCGTAATCATTCAGGTTGTCGGGTGGGGCCATCGTCCAGCCGGAGGAACTCCCCACCTTGCGCGACCACGCCGGTGGAGCATCGAGGCGAGCGATGATCTCCAGGCCATGCCTTTCCGCCGCAACTACGATGCGATCATACTTGTCCCAGGTATTAACGCCCCACTTGGGGTCGCGATAATCCCCTTTGCCCGCGATCTCGATATCTTCCCACGGGAACTGTTGACGTATCCAGTGAAAACCGGCTTGAGCCACAAGCTGCAACGAGCGGTCGACCTTTTCAGCTTCCACTTCCTGTTCCAGGAAGGTATTCACACCATAGGGAGATAGGCCGGTATGCTTGATGGGCACCAGGGGATCGGTCCGCGGCGTAGGGTGGGCCAACCGCAGGAAGATCAGGGCTGCGGTACCCTTGATTTGCTCTAGCAGATCCTCCTCGCCTGTCCAACGTGACATGGCGAAAGAGATGCTGCGCATGCTGAGCGCGACCTGGGTGCCCAACACCAGCAGGACTAGACCCATTGTGAGCCAGAGCAGCCCTCGAGTAGATAGCCGTCTCGTTCCTCGCATCACGGTTTCCCTTGCTGCACAGACGGCTGGATCATGAACGTGGTTCCAGGGTCAACATGATAGCAGGACGTCCTCGGATTCCTAGTCTCCTCGCTGGCGCGTGGAACTGAGCGGCTTGCGTGCTGGCTTGGGTTGGCCGCGGTAACTGGGGATATTGAACTCCAGGGCTGTGCATATCGCGGTGTCGAGCAGGCGGCTCTTGAGTCGCTCCTCCAACCGATCCAAGTTGTCATTCGAGATAGTGAGAATGGTGGGCAAGCCGGCAACATAGCGATGGTTGAGGATCTGGAACAGTTTTTCCTGCGCCCAAGGTGTGGCGCTCTGCGTTCCCAGATCGTCGAGCACGAGCAGCCAGGCCCGCCGCACTTCGTTGAAACGCTGATCGTAGGAAACAGAGCTCCCCGGCTGGAAGGTCGCACGAAGATGATCCAACAGATCGGCCACCACGACAAACATCACCGACCGACCGCTATGGGCTACGCTGTTCGCCACCGCTGCCGCCAGATGGGTCTTCCCAACCCCATGGGGTCCATGCATAAGGAGCCAGTTCCTCGGTTCCTTGGCATAGTTGCGCACAGCGCGGAGGACGTTGCGCAGCGTCGCGCCCTGCTGGGCGTCCAGATCATTGTGCCGATCGGAGAACTCGGCCATGGTGAATCGTTGGTAGAGGCTCAGGCTGCCGAACGCCTCGTGCCTGCCCTGGGCACGATGATCTGAGGCGTAGATGGGGATAATGTGCACCAGGTTCTGGTCACGCAAGCGAGAGGTCAGGCGCGGATCCAGGTCCTCCAGTGACTGGTTCATGGTGATCACGGTGGGCAGCTCGGCATTGTAGCGGTAGTTCAGGATTTGATAGAGCTTTTCGGCGGCCCAAGGGGTGGCATTCTGTGTGCCCAAATCGTCCAGGATCAACATCTCGACGTTTCGCACCTGGTCGAAACGCTCA
>CAYQDH010000027.1:0-22425 GCA_964416075.1 uncultured Anaerolineales bacterium
CCGTGGTGAACGCCAACACCGTGGAGTTCGAGCCGCCCAGCGAGGGCTCTGTGGGGGCGCTCGTGTTCTACGATCTGCTCGCACCCACGCAGACGCCCAAACCGACGAACACGGCGACCGCGACGTCGACCGCGACGCCGACGCTGACACCCACGACAGGAGTAACCCCCACACCGACCGACACTGCTGAGGTCTTTCGGGTGTGGCTACCCATCCTTGTCAAGTAGGGAGGGTGCGCCTGGGCGGACGCCGCGCGGTCCGACATGCGGCGCGCCATGCCCACCACACGTTTCGCATCAGGTCCGGGCCGGGAACATGGCCCGGACCTGGCTTGTTCCTTCCGCGCCAGCCTCGGCCAGACTGCCGGCCCGTAGGCGCCACGACAACCCCAGGAGGCACGCGATGGTCACTAACACGGTGCGATTGGATTGGATCAAGGAGCAGATCTTTTTGTTGCGGGACCACAACGGAGCGCCGGTGGTCATGAGCCAGACGGGGGGCGTCAGCGGGTCAGACCTCCTGGCCATGGGGCTCATCGGCTGCACGGCCTGGGATGTGATCGGCGTCATGCGGAAACAGCGCCAGGAAGTGACCAGCTTTGAGATCATTGCCGAGAGCGAGCAAGACGACGAGCCGCCCTGGCGCTTTCGGCGCATTCGCGTGCGCTACAAACTGGCGGGCAAGAACCTGGAGGAAGACAAGATCGAGCGCGCCATCGCCCTATCGGAGCAGAAATACTGCTCCGTCTATGCCACTTTGCGCGATGTCGTGGAAATAACCTCCGAATACGAGTGTGCGAACGACGAATCGTAGCGCGCCGAACAGACCATCACAAAGGTCGGCCCTTGTCGGCCAGGCGTTCCAGCTTGTCGAGCCAATCGAGCACCTGAAGAGCATCCTGGTAGGTGGCGCCCATGGGCACAGCTTGCAGGCCGCGAACCACGCGGCAGAAGCAGCGCAGCTCTTCGGCTAGCATGCCGCTAGCGGCGGGAGGATCGGCCAGGATCTCCAGGGTCAGAGGGTGGCGAGCGCGGTCATCCCACACTACCAGAGGGCGGGGATTGCTCTCGACGCGCGCCGCCCAGCCCTGGCCATAGACCTCGAGCCGGTCGTAGCCATCGGCGGGCATCCCCTCGGGTGTCAGATAGGAGGCGACGAGAGTGGCCAGCGCGCCATCCGTCCAGCGTAGCTGGGCCAGGGCAAGATCCATCCCTCCCATCGCCGTAAAACGCGCCTGGGCGCTAAAAGCCGTTGGCTCCCGCCGCTGCACCAAGGCCTGCACACAATAGAGATCGTGCACCATCAGCAAGTGGTAGGGCGTTTCGCCGGGAAAGCGTTCCAGGGTGCTCGCCGGCCGGTGTCGTTCGCAGGCGATATGCAGAAGGGGTCCGCGATCGTGGACCTCAGCCTGCAACTGGCGAAACTCGCTGTTAAATAGAAGGATGTGCCCAAGCATCAAGTTGCTCGAATCGGGACGCACCAGGGTGCCGAGGAGACGCGCATCCTCGATATGGGAGGCCAAGGGTTTCTCCACCAGCACCGGGAACCCTGCGGCCAGCAACTTGCTTGCCACGGCTAGGTGCGAAGCGGTGCTGGTAGCCACCACCCACGCTTCGGCCCCCGAAGCCTCCATGGCCAGGTCAAGATCCGTCCAACCGGCCACGCCCGGAAGCTCAACAGCCATCGCATCGAGGCTGGCCTGGCGCCGGGCTACCAGCGCCACCAGATCGGCCTCGCCCAGCCCTGCCAGGGTAAGGGCGTGCAACCGCCCAAACGCACCCAGGCCCACAACCCCCACACGCACCGCGCGAGAGCTTGCTTTGCTCATGGCTGTACTCCTTGGCTCATCCCTCGGCCTGGATCGGCATATCCATCAGTGCCCCATAGACCTCGATGGCTCGCTCGAGCTGTTCCAGCTCCAGGTACTCGTCCACGGTATGGGCGCGCGCGATATGACCGGGGCCTAGGACCACCACCGGGATGCCCCAGGCGCCCAGATTACTGCCATCGGTGCCATAGGGAACTCCCTTGAGCTCGGTAGGCAGGCCTAACGAGGCCAGCGTACCCTGTACGGCCACGAACAGAGCTTCGCCACCCTTGGGATCCAACGGGGGGTCGACGATCAAGGGCTCGCTCAGCGAATAGGCCAACGTGGGCATCTTGGCGCGCAGCTCTTCCAGGACCCGCTTCACCTCCGGCAGCACCTGATCCGGGTCCTCCCCCGGCACCACGCGGCGATCCATCACAATCTCGCACAGGTCGGGGATGATGTTGACGGCCGTGCCCCCGTGGATGATGTTGATGCTGCAGCGCGCCGGGCCCACAAGGGGATGCGAAGCGCTGAGACGGGCGATATAGTGATCCTCCAAGGCCTGGATGACGCGCACCATCATACTGATGGCCGAGAGCCCCTTGGTGGGGTCCGACGAGTGGGCCGCCAGGCCATGGGTTTGCACCGACCAGCGCACCACACCGTTGTGGGCCACCACCGGCTGCAACTCGGTTGGCTCACCCACGATCGCCCCCACAGGACGCCAGCCCAGCGTCGGCAGGTGCCGCTCCGTGAAACCCTCTACGCCATGCTTGAGCGCTTCTTCGTCCACGGCGTAAAGCAGGGCGATGTTGTTTCGGCCCACCGCCTTGCGTGCATACTCTTTCAGGGCGCACAACATGGCCGCGCCCGAGCCCTTGGTATCGCAAGCGCCGCGCCCGTAGATGCGCCCGTCCTCGACCTGCGCACCAAAGGGATCGACGGTCATCCCCGCCACGCCAACTGTGTCCAGGTGGCTCTCAAACAACAACCAGGGCGCAGAGGGGGATACCTGATGCCAAACAAGGAGATCGTAGCTACCTCCAGCCGATGCCTCTGCAACATGGCCCGTGTACGCCTCGCCGACGGGCAGTCGTCGGGTGGGGAGGCCCCACTGCAGGGCTTGGCGTTCCAGGTAGGCAGCCAATTCGGCTTCGGGATGAGGGCGCTGCGAGATGGTGGCATTGATCGAATCGATGCGCACCATCCCTTGCAGCAGTTTCAGGCAGTTGCTCGCTTTGGGTTCGGACATCGCTCTGCTCCGTGAGAACTCGATTTATGGACGCGCTCCGACCCCAACCTCGGCCAGAGCACGCCCACATTATACACGGATGATCGCGCGCTGTCGCCCGCATTCGCGTAGCCGGTCGTTAGTCCTCGTCTTCCTCCTCGACGCGGAGAGCGTCGAGCTCGCGCTGCAATTGCCTCGAGCGGCGGTGGAGAGAGAAGACATAACCGAAAAGAATGGCCCACAAGACAAGGTAGGCCCCGGCAAGATAGATCATGGCATTTCTCCTACGAGACCCGCTGCGCGAAAGGCAGCGTCACAGGATACGTCGGTTCTTGAGCCGCTCGACGCGTTGCGCCAAGGACTCCAGGCTCAGTCGAGCGCGAAGCAGGGCAATATACACGAGCGTGAAAGCGCCGAGGCAAAAGAGAAGGACGGCCAACATGTCAGGGCTAAGGCCACCGCTCTCCGTGCCCAGGACCACCGGATGCGCCGCACGCCACCAGCGGATGGCCATAAAGTTGAGCGGCACGGCCACGAAAGCGGCCACGCTGTATACCGCGCTCAGGCGCGCCCGGCGCCCGACATCATCCAACGCTTGCCGCAGGATGAGATAGGCGGCATAGACCACCCAAAGCACGGCGCTCGTCGTCAGGCGGGGATCCCAGGTCCACCACACACCCCAGGTGGCCTTGGCCCAGAACGCGCCGCTGACAATACCCGCGCTGATAAACACAAGGCCAATTTCGGCTGAGCAAAGCGCCAGCCTATCCCAGCGGCCTTCCCGGCGCACCAGGTAGAGCATACTAGCGACCAAGGTGACCATAAGGGCCAGGTAGCCATCCCACGAAGCGGGCACGTGAAAGTAAAAGATGCGCTGCACGTCGCCCATGGTGGCCTCGCGGGGCGCCACAAGAAAGACCAGCACCAAAGCAACCTCAATGCCCAAGGCCGCAAGCATATTCAGTATATTGTCAGCGATATGTCCACGTTCATACACTTGGTCACTCCTCCAGAACCGCATCGAAAGCCAGGATTGCCAGCGTCAGGAAAATGACATCGAAAGCGAGCAGAAAGTGAAACCAAATGGCGATATTCTCCCAGGGCTGGGCATCGAACAGGCCTGCCGTGAGCTTGACCGCAGCGATGACCGCCGGGATAGCAATCGGGAAGAGCAACACCGGCAACAACACCTCGCGGGCGCGCCCATGCACCGCTATAGCCGAAAAGAGGGTCCCCACGGCAGCATAGCCTATGGTACCAAGAAGCACCACTACCAACAATAGCAGTCTGAAGGGAAGATCGAATAATGCCAAGTAAACCGGTAGAACCACAAGCTCTACCAGAGAGATAAAGATGAGATTACCCAGCATCTTGCCCACGAAAATGGCGCTACGGTCGATGGGCGCCAGCAGAAGACCATCCAGGCAACCCTGGTCGCGCTCCAAGACGAACGAGCGTCCCAGGCCCAGCATGCCGGCAAAGGTTATAGCCACCCACAACACGCCCGGGGCCACTTCGTGGGTCCGCTCCACGCGCAGTTCAAACGAAAAGCTAAAGACGAGGATCACTGTGAGGGCAAAAACAAACATGGCGGTGAGCAACTCTCGGCTGCGCCGCTCCACGGCCAGGTCCTTGCGGACAATGGCCCACACCTGCCCCAGGTATCGCATCATGCAGCCTTCGGACGGCGCGCCGTCCCCGGATCGACGGCCATCCAGCGATCGTATTCCTCGCGGAACCTGGCTACGGCCTCGGCATGCGCAGCATCGTCCTGGCTCACTCCAGCCATCTGGTACACCAGGCGTCCATTCGCCAAAATGGCAGCGCTCGTGCTTGGGCCGTGCTCCGTCCGGGCACGGAAGGCGTGTTCCAGGTTGTGGGTCGTGAGCAGCACGGTGCGCGGCGTGCCCGATGTCTCAGTCTGGGCGCCAGCGCTCGCCAGCGCTAATAGGCCATCCAATACCTGCGAGGCTGCTTGGTCCAGGCCCGTGTAGGGCTCGTCGAGGAGCAAGACGGGCGGGTCATGCAGCAGGGCGCGGGCAATGGATAGACGCTGCCTCATACCCCTAGAAAAGATGCGCACCGGATCGTCTCGCCGAGCCCATAGGCCCACTTGGGACAGGAGGGTAGCCATACGCGTATCCAGATGAGGCACGCCATAGAGCCTTCCGTAGAACGCCAGATTCTCTAGAGCACTAAGGTCTTCGTATAGCAGTAGTTGGTGGGAAACAAAACCAACCAGGTGGCGGACCGACATAGCGTCTTGGGCCACGTCGGACCCAGCGATATGCGCCGCACCACCGCCAGGCTTGACCAGGCCGACCAGCACGCGTAACAGGGTGGTTTTGCCCGCGCCATTGGGTCCCATCAGCACCAGGCACTCGCCCTGGGCAACATCGAGGTCCACGCCGCGCAACACCTTTCGGCCGCCGTACGCCTTGACCAATCCTCGCACCTGGATCACGATGGCTCCTAATAGAACGCTGTTACTTGTTGTCAGCAGGCTTGGGCGGCTCGATACCCACGCGCTTGGCCGTGTGGTCACGGCCCATGAAAAAGTTGAGCCAGGATGAGGTCTGCCACAAGTCATAGTTGACCGGCGGCACCTGATTGGTCCGAAGCGTATCCTCTTCACCATAGTGCTTGAGCCGGGTATAGGCGCGGACATAGATGCAGTGCCGCTTCTGCGGGTAAACCTCACACCATCCCTCAAAACTGCCGCCACAGGGACCGTTGCGCTGCCCCTTGGGGCATTGGCTGGTGGGACACACATAGGATACATCAGGCAGACCACAATCGCCACAATGCATACATTCGTTAGTGACCGTCTTGCCCAGCTGTTCCAGGCGCGTGAAAGCGGGCTCCAAAGCAGAGTCATCCAGCAATCGGGCCAAGCCACGCATGGGCCTGAACAGGATACCGTGCTGATCGAACATCGAGGCATGGAGCAACCGGAACAGGGCATAGTTGAGCGACCAACCGGGTCGCCGTGATCGCTCAGCTGGCGTTTCGGTGTTGAGCCCGGACTGGGGGTCACGCTCGAAATAGTACCAGCCATCGGGCTGAGGATAGTCGAACTGGTGCACGAACTCCTGCCAGTTCGGCGCCAACTCCTCGCCCTTGCCCAAGATAAACTCCACATCATCGTATCTGAGGCCATGGCCACCGAGGTGTACACCAGAAAAACCCATGCCGCGCATCATAGCATACATTTTGGCGGCACGCTCTAGCCGGCTGGCCTTGCCTTTGTCCTTGGTCTCAGCCTCTTTCTCGATCTGGGCCAGCAATTCATCGGTCACCACGCAGCCGGGCACCCCGTTGCGGTTCATCGTCGCCGCTGCCCCGCGGGGCAGCACATAGATATTGCCCACCAGAGGGACATGGCCATAGCCCAGACGCCTCATCATCAGGAGCACCTCATGGAACTTGCGTGCATCATAGCCAAGCTGGGTGACGATGAACTGGGCTCCGGCGCGTAGCTTTTTCTCCAGCTTGTAGTACTGCCCCATCAATTCGCTCTCTTGCGCTTTGAAGGGACTCACAGCGGCCCCCGGGAAAAAGTGGGCGGGCGACAACGTAGCAGTTCCCCTGAGCGTGGGGACCTCCAGGCCTCGGTTCAGGTCTGTAACCAAGCCTAGGAGCTGGCTGGCATCCAGGTCAAAGACCGGCTTGGAGCGTCCCTGGTATCCTGAATAGGTGTAATCGCCGGTCAGGACGAGCAGGTTGCGCACACCAGCGCGCTCCAGTCCGTGCAACAACGCCTCTAGCTGGTTACGATTCTTGTCTTTAGAGGACAGGTGCACCAGCGGTTCGATCCCTAGCTTACTTACCTCCACGCCGAGCATCTCGGCGGAGATAGCGGGGTTGCCGCCAGGATTGTCAGTGATCGTCAAAGCATGAACACGGCCACCCTTGGCGGCCTGTGCGGCGGCCGCCAGGAGCGCCTCCTGGTCCTTTTCGCGCGCCCCGCGGCCAGGAACCAACTCCCAGGTGATGCTAAAGATTTCAGGGTCTAGCAATGAGGCCTGGTAGCGGCTCAAGTATTCTGCCATGATTATACTCCTGAATGACCTAACAATGTCAGGTGGCGCGCACGATAGAAAAGCGTCTCAGCTTTGATTGTCGTGCCGAGGGGCCTGTGGTTGATCACGGAGCACCTGCGATTGCACACGTTGACGCCAAAAGGGATAACCGAGGAACAGGACCGCGACCACGCTCCCCAGGATGATCCAGGGTAGGCCAGAGTGGTCTCCCGCCGGGATCGAAGGTAAGGAGGAGGGTGTACGGTCTGCCAGAGCGATGTACAGATCGAGGCCCGTGCCTGGCGCCAGATCGCTCGCCGCGAAATTCAGGTAGCTGCGCCCCTGCGCCTGCATGGTGCCCTGCGCCGCCAGCGTCGTGCTGGTGACGGTCGCACCCGTGTCGGGCACCAAGACGTTCAGGTTGGACACACGCTGATACAGTGTTCTGCCGAGATCGCACAGGCTGGACGGGCAATCCACGCTATAGGCGAAAATCACGGTGGTCTGCCCCGGCCAGAGGGGTTCTGTATCGACCAAGCCCCCCTCGACCTGTAAGAATCGCCCTCCCCACGCGCCATCCTCGAACGCCACATCGCGAGCTCCTGCAGGCAACTGGTAGCTCGAGGTCCACCGACGTCCCTGCAACTCCTGCTGCCCGATGTAGGTACGGTCTCCCGGGTTAAGCAAGACGTACAGTTCCGTCACAGCAAGCCCGGGCTGCGCGGGACCGACCAGGAGATGAGCCCGGCCTACCAGGATGCCGCTGTCATCGGTGGTGGTCTCGTAGACGGGGAGCTCTGTGTCGATTTGCTGAGTCCCGGACTCGAACTGCAGCGCAGGGCCCGAATAAACGACGCCCTGATAGGTAACTACTAGCTGGTAGATGCTGTCCTGGGTCGCGGGTAACCCCTCAATCCGAAATTGGCCTTGCGCATCCGCCGTGGCCACGAGTCGCTCCCCCTCGACCGGTTGGCCGCTCGTGCTCTGCCCTTGGAAGGTGCGCAACTCCACGCCCAGGCCACCGACCGAGGCGCCGCCCGCCGTGCCGTTAACGATGCGTCCACGGATGACACCATTACCTTGTGCCGTGGATAGCGGGGGGCATAGCGCCAAGAGGCTCATGCACAGCATCAAGAGGAGAGCTGTTTTCCTCATGCCTCCTCCCCCTCCGGCCTCGGACGTCTTCCGAGCCTCGCTGGCCACCAGGCAATGGCACCACCCAGCAAGAGCACGGCCCCACCAATCCACAACCACACGACCAGCGGATTCACCAACAGGCGAAAGCTGGCCAAGCCATCGTCCTCCACGCCCGCCAGGATGACGTAGAGGTCCTCCCGAAGCGTCGAGCGGATGGCCACTTCGGTCACCCATTGTTGCGTGCTGAAAAAGTACTCTTGTCTGGGCCATAGGGAGGTCTGTCGTCTCCCTCCAGGTGTGCGCGAAATATCCAACTGGGCCGATATCCTGCGGCTCGAGGGCGTTTGATCCTGCACCAGGTCCCGATAGGTGACGGTATAGCTCTGCGCGCTCACGCTTTCGCCAGGGGCCAGAGCAACCTGGACTTCGCTCTTGTAGAGCGAAGATCCGGTGATGCCCACCGCGATGAGCACAATGCCCAGGTGCACCAAGTGCCCTCCGTAGCGGCGGCGGTTGCGCGCGATCAACCCACCGAGTGCTTGGGGCAGCGCTTCACCGGTGTTCCGGCGCCGGGCCAGAGCATCACGCACATAGAGCAACAGCAGCGAGGCCCCCACAAAAGCACAGATAGCAAAGGCGATCAGTGCCAAAGATTGGCGAACACCTATCAGGAATAGGATGGCCGTCACAAGGAGGGCAAACAGCGCGGGCGCCAAGAGATCGCGACGCAGACGGTCGGCCGAGACGCCTCCCCAGGCCAGCCAGGGACAGATGCCGATGGCGAGCACTAAAATCTGGGCCAAGGGGCCAACACTGCGCTCATAGAAGCTAATATCGAGGGTGCCCTGTCGCCCCACCAGGAACTCGGCCAGAGAGGGAAAGAGCGTGCCCACCAGGACGATCAGTGCGGTGCCCAAGAAGAGCAGGTTGCTCACAAAGAGTCCCATCTCGCGCGAAAACAGATTACCCAGCTCCCCCCCGTTCGGCAGGTCTCCTCGGTGACGGTGCAACAGAATCACGAGGGCCAGGAAACAGAGGATGATGAAGGCCATAAAGTAGTATCCCAGGCTGGATTGGCCAAAGGCGTGCACCGACTGGATGAGGCCGCTGCGGGTGATAAAGGTGGCGAAATTGCACAACCCAAAGGTGAGCACGATGAGCCAGAGGTTCCAGACCGTAAAAGCCCCACGGCGCTCTTGCATCATTAGTGAGTGCAACAGGGCCGTCCCGGTGAGCCAGGGCAGGAGCGATGAGTTCTCAACCGGGTCCCAGCCCCAGTAGCCGCCCCAACCCAACTCCTGATAGGCCCACCATGCACCCATGAGGATCCCGGCACCCAGCAGAATCCAGGCCAGCAGGGTCCAGCGACGCACGATTCCCAGCCAGGCGCGGTCCAGGCGTCCCGCGGCCAACCCCGCGAGGGCCAGGGCAAAGGGGATGGTATAAGCCGCATACCCGGCGAAAACCACAGGCGGATGGACGATCATCCAAAAGTTCTGCAACAGGGGATTCAGGCCTTGGCCCTCTGCCAGCGCCACCCCTGTCCTGGCAAAGGGGTTGGACACCAGCAGCAAGACCACAGCCAAAAAGGCCTGGGCCACTCCCACCACAGCCAGCGCATAAGAGGCCAGGGGTTGCCCGAGGGCGAGCCGCTGAGACAGCAGCACGGCGCCAAAACAGGTCAACAGCCACAGCCATAGAAGGAGCGAGCCCTCCTGGCCGGCCCAGAGTGCCGAAATGGTATAGCCCAGTGGCAGATGGGTATCAACATGACCTGCGACATAACGGATGCTGAAATCGCGACTAAGCAAGAGGTAGATCAGGGCCAGAACAGAGGTTGTGCCGGCTACGGCGGCCAGCAGCACACCGTTACGGCCGCTCTCCTGCCAGGCCGGATTGCCTCGCCGCACGCTCAACATCAGGGCCACCACGGTATACACAGAGACGATACCCGTCAGGGCCATCGCCCAGAAGCCCAAATCCGCCATTTACTGTGCCTCTTTGTATTTGGAGGGGCACTTGAGGAGCATCTTCTGTGCCTGAAATCGGCCTTCGGCCGTATACTTGCCTTCCAGCACCACTTCAGCGTCGTCTTGGAACATATCGGGGCGAGAGCCGTGGTAGGTGGCGGGCACCTTGCCGCTCGCATCAGCAATCTCGAATTCGAGAAGGAGGTCGCGCGGCGTCCAGACGATACTCCCTCCCACCACATTGCCCGACACGCGCACGATGTGTGTGGATGGCCCCTGCGCCTTGAGCTCGCCGACCGTGAGGTAATAGGTGGTCGCTCCGCGAGCGGCCGTGAGCAACAGATAGATGACGGCGCCCAGGATGACAGCGCCGCCTACGAGATACTTGATGCGGCGGCGGGGGGCCGGCCGCGCAATGGCTTGTGTGTGCCCTATATCCCTAACTTCAATCACTGCGTTCTCCCAAGATGGCAGATTTCCCTGATCTAATGCCAGGTGTTAATAGACATATTATGATCTACAAACACCTAGTGGTCAAACATCCCTTACGGGGCTAACACTACGGTCGTGTAAGCCCTTTCATGTCCACGGTCGTCTCCTCGGCCAGGCTCTCCAGCGAGTCATAGATTACCTGGATGATGTACCTGCCGTTATGGGCAAACGCCCCCGGATCTTTGGTGGTGTACTGGTAATTATAAGCCGCCCGCAATAGGCGCGGCGTCCAGCTGTTAAAGCCATTGTCGGATTGGGCTTCCTCGGGATCGACCGTCTTATTTCCATTGGTATCCACGAAAAAGTAGGGATAAGCAACAGGATCGTAGGCGATCGCCGCACCAGCCTTCTCAGCAGCATAAGCTTGCATGGCCGCGTATAACCTGGTCCGCAGGTGGTCGATCTCCTGGGCCAGGCCTTCCGTGGTATCACCGTTCCCGTCATAATCCGTCTCAGACATTCGAATGGAGGTCAGGTCTTCCTCACTCGCCACATTGGTGTGGCAGCTGCTGCATTCCGCCGCCTTGACCGTGAGCGCATGGACATCGTGGCACTGGTAGCAGTTGCTATAGGCCACTACATGTGTGTTGCGCCCGAGATAGGTCTTGCCTTCGTATTGATAGGCGCCCTTGGCCTGGTCGCCAAAGAGCGTGGCTCCGGCCGCGAAATAGTGCACATTCAGGAAGCGCAACTTGGGCGAGCGCTCGTCGTCACCGATATCGCCAATCAGCCTGTTTACACTTGTCGTGGATTCACGTCCCTGATGGCAGGCCATGCATAAGTTGGTGTTCGGATCGCCACTGTCAACCACGGCGCCACTGGGGAAGGTCGCCTGCTTAACCTGGTATCGCGTGAACTCGGTCAACGAGTCATGACATGTTGAGCACAGGAGCCCGCTGCTAGGTGTTCGAGAAATGGCCGTATTATCCCGCAGATAGAGAGGCACACCTTCAGCCGTATGGCACCGAGAGCAGGTCGAAGGAACCATTCCCTCCTCGTCCCAGTGCCGGAAGGCTTCCTCAGAGCTGGCAAAGTGCCCGGCATCGATGCGGCGCGCCTTGCTCAGATCGATCGGGGGGCTCAGCTTGGCGTTAAGATCTTCTATCGAGTCATAGAGCAACTCGATGGTATACTTGCCGCCATGGGCAAAGGCACCGGGATCCTTGAGCGAAGTCTGGTAGTTATAGGCTGCTTTGGCCAGCCGCGCCGTGAAGGATTTGTAACCGTTATCGCCCTTGGCCTCGTCCTGGCTGAGCTGGCCATCCGCATTGGTGTCAATGAGAAAGTAAGGGTATGTGTTGGCATTATAGCCGATGGTTACGCCAGTCACCTGTTTGCTGTAGGCTTGCATAGCCAGTAGCAGCATACTTCGAACGCCCTCGACCTCAGCATAGATGCCTTCTTCAGTGTTGCCATCCCCGTCATAGTCCACCAGTGAGCCCTGCATACGGATGGTCTTGATATCCTCTTTGCTCCTGACGTCGTTGTGGCAACCGCTACAGGTCTGGACGCGCAACTGCAGCGTGTGCTGATCATGACAGTCAATGCAACTGTCAATGCCCTGCACGTGCGCAAATCTGGCATCGTAGGCCTTGCCCTGATACTGATATCCGCCCATAGCCAGGGAGCCCATCTGGGTGGCCGCTGCCGCGAAATAGTGGATGTTGGTAAAGCCCAAATCTTGGCTCACAGTATCGGGATCGGTGAGCTTGGCCTTTTCGATGGAGGCATCCACGGTCTTGGTGGAGGCGCGCCCTTGATGGCAAAGCATACAGCGAGCCTCGGCGCCCAAGCCTTTCACCTCTAGGCCGGAGGGAAAGACCACGCTTGTCAGGGCCATCGTCGCATCGTTGTGGCAGGCGACGCACGTGATTACCGACCCGATCTTGGCATCATTATCCACCACATTGGCGGGCGTGCCGTCCGCCCCCAAGAAGTCGTGGTAGCCATAGGTGCTGTGGCACTTGGCGCAAGTCTTGGGCACAACGGGGGGATCTTCCTCGTTCCAGTGCACAAAGGCCTCCGCGTCGGTCTCAGCGTGCGGTGAGGAGATCCATTCCTGAGCAAAGGGGATCTCGGCCCCTGGTTGGGCCTCTTGCTCTTTCACCACCTTTTCCACCACACGGGTAACTTCTTTGGCCACCTCTTGCGTAACCACCCTCTCCACCACCACGGTGACCTCTTTGGGCGCTTCCTTGGTTGTGGTTTTGGCCGTGCATCCACTAGACGTAAGGATCAGTACCAGGATAAGGCACAGAGCTCTCGAGGTATTTCGGTTCCGCACAGGCTCCTCCTCTCGGGCGAACAGACTGGTTCTCATGGGTAGGCAGCCTACCCACGGATAGTACGCGTTTCGCTGCTCACCCTCCATACGCTCCACTATCACTCTCTTGGGTCCGCTGCAGAGCTGCAAAGGGTTACGCGCTCCAGCACATCGACATCTATTGGCCAGCCGTCCGATGGCACACGAGGCATTGTGAGTTGGTCCATGGCCGGTGATCGGTGGGCACCGGGACCAGCCCGCCTTCCGCATGGCAAGACAGGCAATTGCTTCGCTCTTCCGCGGTGTGTGGCACAGGCGGCACATCCACCAACACCTGCACCTGGTGACATCGATCGCACAAGGCATTTTGGATACCCTTGTGCGATGGGGGAGCCGCATACGGCTTGCCCTCGCCATGACACGAGGCGCAATCTAGGCCCACCGAGACGGGATGAGGCACAGGGCTGACCTTCATGTTCAGGTTAGCGGCCGACTCTTCCCATCCTGCGGGGCTATGGCAATCCACGCACCGCGGGCCCAAGTGCGGCTGTTGCGGGGGTTCGTGGCACGAGGCACAGTCTTCGATATCTGCCGGCTTGGCTGCCCCCTCGTGGCAATCGTTGCACCACACTTGGGCGTGTTGTCCCTCTAGCTCCACGGGATGAGGAAATGCAGCATTCAGGTCGGCCTGGGGCCACTGGCGGCCATGGCAGGCCTCATTGGCGCAAAAGCTCGAATTGTCCGTACCAAACTTGATGGTGCCGTGACACTCGGTGCACGAATCATTGGCCAGGAAACGGTGGTCGCGGATAAAGTTGGTAGCCCCGTGGCTATCGGGTTGTGACCGGGCTTCGGTAATATAGCTCACCACGGAGGCTAGGTTCGTCTCCTGGCCCGGCCTGGTGACCACGGGGATGGAATGGCAGATGCTACAATGCAGACGAATAGATTCGCCGCCGGCAGTCAGATGCTGTCCCTCGTGACAACGGAAACAACCAGCAAAGTCAGCATGCCCGATATTGTCGGCATAGGCCTGCCAGGTCACGTTCATCCTGGGAAAAACCGTCTGGCCGTAGGTCTCCTGCAACACGGTCACGGCCTCGGCGATCTGCTCTTTCTTTTCGCTGGAGACAGCCGGCAACTGAGCCGAGTAGAGGGTCTCCAACTGCGTCATCGCGGCGATCCCTTCCTCTTGGGTGGGGTAGGGAGCGGAGAGAAGGTTGACCGCCTCACGTTTGATAAAGGGCAAGGTGGGATCCAGGCGCCCGGTAGCCAGCGCGTCATCTATGCTATTCTCCGGCTTTTCGAATCGGTGCGTCGCACGGTTGTGACAGTCGAGACAATCCATGCGACGCTGGGGTAAGCTGTTGCGCTCCTCCGCGGTCAGCGGGTCCGTCACACTCATATATTCCACAAGGCTGCCATCACTTGTCTGCACTCCAACCCAGGGGATATCCTGTCGCTCTGCATCGCGGGCCACATAATAAACAGGATTATCGATGTGCCAGTGGATGGCTGGACCCTCTATGGGGTGCATACCACCTCCGCCCGTACGCAGAATCAGGTAGGTGAGGGATTCGCTGTTCGCCTCATCGGGCGCGAAATGGCTGATCTGGGCCACACGGTCGCCGTAGAATTTGGCAGGCCAATGACACTGCTCGCAGATCTCCTGGGCCGGTCGGAGTCGCTGCACGGGGGGCTCGATGGGCCGATCGTAACTATTGGTTATGAGCGCCACCAATTCCTGCACACCAAATATCTTGGCAGTCACTTTGGGTAACAGACCTGGTCCTACATGACACGTGCCACACTCTACCTTGGCGTGGGAGGACACCTCATGGGTAACCCACTCGGGACGGTTAGGATGGCACAACACGCCGCAGAAATAGTTGCCCTCCGTGAACTGGTCAAAATAATAGGCTGCCGTGATGATCACCACGGCGCCCAACGCTCCAACCACCAGCAACGAGAGGATACTCCATAGGCGCGGCTTACCGTGCGCGCGTGGCTCGCCCGCATCAGAAGCCGTCTCTGCTTCACTGTTCCTGGCCATAGATGACTCCTCCGGCTCCTGTTGTCCATGTGATGCCGCTAGCGACATCGCTGTACGGCCAAGTCCGCCAACGCCGAGAGTTCCTCTCTGGCATCTGATGGTGCCAGCAATTGCAGGGCCGCCTTGGCCTCATGGACCTGTGCCCTGGCCACATGCATGGCATAGTCCAGAGCACCCGTCCGGCGCAGTAAATCACCGACTCGGCCCCAATCTCCCGACATGAGGCACGCGAACCCGCCAGGCGACACCTGCAAGGCTCGAATCGGGGCTAGCGTCACCTTTCCTTGTCCCAGGTCCTCGGCCACGGGCTTGCCCAGGGCGCTGTCGTTACCCACGAAATCCAACAGATCGTCCCGGATCTGAAAAGCAAGGCCGAGATGCAGACCGTAGCCGGCCAGGGCCTCGACCTGGGCCTCTGTACCACCAGCAAGAATGCCACCCAGGCGCGCCGCAGCGGAAAGAAGGGATCCGGTCTTCTGGGCAACCACCGCCAGATAGGTCTGCTCATCCGTATCGACATCACCCCAATGGAGCATCTCTCGCGTCTCGCCCTCGACGATGTCTATGCAGCACCTGGAAAGCACTCTGATCACCGTAGGATCGAAATCAGCCAGTAGGTCGATGAAATGGACAAAGATAAAGTCCCCCATCAGTAAGGCCAGACTATCTCCCAGCTCCGCATTCACCGAGGGTTGTCCACGCCGCAGGGCACTATGGTCGTTAATATCATCGTGAATGAGCGACGCGGTATGCAGCAGCTCTACGGCCGCCGCCACAGGAGCCGCGCGCGCAACATCTTGGCCTTCGAGGGCCAGGTAGGCGTCGAGCAGCACTCGGGGGCGCAATCTTTTGCCGCCAGCACGCACCACGCGCCGACTCGTCTGGGAGAGGATGGCCACGTCGCTACGTACAGTGCGCAGCAGGATTTCGTCCACGAGGGCCAAGCCATGCTCCACAAGGGCAGATTCTATCCGTAGGACCTCCATCAGGTAAACCTCGCTACGACCAGACCCAAGCAGAGCAATAGGCCAGTTAGTAGATGAATCTGTATCGTGGTCGCCATAACAGGAACTAGAGCGGGCAAGTCGCTATGAAAGTGCAGG
Organism: uncultured Anaerolineales bacterium; assembly: GCA_964416075.1. Classification (GTDB taxonomy): domain Bacteria; phylum Chloroflexota; class Anaerolineae; order UBA1429; family UBA1429; genus CAYQDH01. The sequence continues at coordinate 16,082 of CAYQDH010000027.1, forward strand.
GCGCCCCACACCGCCTTGTAGGCCAAGGGCAGCGTCAGGAGGGCCAACCCCAGCCAAGGAGAGAGTAGGCCCAGCACGATTCCCAAGACAATGACCAAATACGCGGCCGCCACGATGGCCACATAACCACGAGCGGCCCGTTCGCGACCCAGCACAACGGGGGTGGTCTTTTTGCCCACAGCCCGGTCCGCCTCGCAGTCTGGGAATTGGTTGATGTAGAGGACAGCAGCAATGAGCGCCCCCACCGGAAGAGATGCCCAGAATGCCTCCAGACTCAAGTGCTGCGTTTGCACATAATAGGAGCCCAGGACCATCAGGGGGCCATAACCGAGGCCCACCAGTAACTCACCGACCCCGGGGCCGAGGTAATAAAGCCGAAAAGGAGGGGCATTGTGGAAAAAACAGATAAAGACAGCCACGATGCCAAGCGCCAGGATGGCCCAACCTCGCACCCAGGCCAGGTAGACACCGATGAGGATCCCGACAAGGTAGAAAAAGATCGACAGGCCGAGCACCCGGCCAGGAGAGGCGACTCCCTCCTGGATCACACGGCTGCCTCCGCTAAAGGGGGTGGGATGGGCATTGGCAGCATCCGTGCCAGAGAGATGATCGAAATAGTCGTTGCTCATGTTCAGGCCCAGGTTGATGCAAACGGCCCCGACGAGGGTTAACAACAGATAACCCGGGTACAGATCGCCGTCTCCCCAGGCCAAGAGTCCTCCCAGGAGCACAGGTACGATATCGGCCGTCACAAAAGGGATCCTGGTGATCCGCACAAACATCCGCAGTCCCATCAATATCCTCCGCTTAGACTCGGAGACAACTGCGAACAAGCCCATAGAGGCAGACCCATGTCTGGAGAGGAAAGAGAGCAGAAAGCGATGAAGAGCGTGGTGAGCAATGGTACGATCCTTTTTATGATACACCGTGGAGGCTTGTGTTGTCAAGATGACGAACAATCTGCATCGCAGACACCGGGCAGGAAGAAGCTGAACTCGCTACCTTGCCCGAGCTCGGATTCGACCTGGATCCACCCCCCCACAGCGGTCGACGACGCGCCTAGCAATGGCCAGGCCCAATCCCGTCCCCTGGTTATCCATGGCCTTGGCATTCTGAGCGCGGTAGAACTCGTCGAAAACGTGGGGTAGATCCTGGGGAGCAATACCGATGCCCGTATCAATAACACGGCCCTGTACGCCCGACCCCATCCGACGGAGCACCAGAGTCACATGACCTCCTGGGTTGGTGTACTTGATGCCATTGTTCATGAGGTTCGATAGCAAGTGTTCCATGTCCTCGTAGGTTGCCATCACAAGGGGCAGCGAAGCTGGCAGATCGAGGCTTAGGTTGACAGCGCGCCATCTGGCCCGTACTCGCATCTCAGGAGCCAGCTTTTCCACAATGTCGAGCAATTGCACCAACTGGGATTTGCCCACAAGCGCCTCGTGGCGGACAGCTCCCAGGCGAAGGAAATCATTCACCTGGGCCAGCATCCCGGCAGCGCGTCCGCGGGCGCGGTTGAGAAGCTCATTCTGCAATGCGGGGTCTGTTGCGGTGTATCCCTGCAATACAACATCCAGGCAATGGAGAACAGTGGCCAGGGGCGACCGCAGCTCGTGGGCCAATTGCAGAAACGACATCAGGTGTTCTTCCGGAATGCTATCGAGACCCGTCACTTGACGGCGTAACTGTTGTGATACCATGGTGATCCCTTACGAGGCCTTGCGAAAGCTGTTGTGGCGCTCTAGAATCCGCTCGATCTCCTCGACCAGCGTATCTGGGGAGAAAGGGCACCAATAGCGTAAGGGTTACCCTGGCACGCAGACTGGCACGGGGTCTATTGGGGATTGGCATTCTTTTCACCCAAAGTACACCTCACTTGGACAACAGCTCATCCAAAGCTGCTCGCAGCGTGGTTTCGTCCACGGCGCCGATATATCGTTTCTGTACTCGACCATTGACGTCGATGATATACGTCTCGGGATAACCGAAAACGCGATATGCACGGGCAATGCGATCGTAGGGGTCGGGACCATTGGGGTAGGTGATGCCGAATTTGTCGATGAAAGCCGAGGAACCCTTGGGTACATCCTTCACGTTTACGCCCACAAAGGCGACCCCCCTTTCGCGATAGGCGCGCCAGACGCGCTCCAGGGCTGGAGCCTCCTCGCGGCAGGGCTCGCACCAGCTGGCCCAGAAATTGAGCACCACCACTTGCTCACGCAGGCCGTTCAGCGAGGTCTCAGAGCCATCGTAAAGAGACAGCGTAAACCCAGGGGCCGGCCGGCCCTCTAGGGGCCTACTGCCGCGCATGCCATAGAACAAGGCCACCAACAGAACAACCACCACCCCACCAATTAGGAGGATGCGGCTGGTTGGCTCAGGCACGCGAAGGCTTTGTCTCTCCATCCCACTCCTTTTGACCAGCGGCCCATCCATCGAGACTCAGCGGGCACATCGGGATTATGTATGATTCATTATACCAGAATGGAGCGAAGGTCAAACACCTGCTATCTTGGCTTGACAGGCCATGGTGTGGCGGCTACAACGCAAGCTATCATCCACAGCGACCGAGATGAAAGGAGCGTGACGATGTGCAAGTGGTGTGAACGGATGCAACCTACGCCCCGGACGCTGTGCGTCGTGCTGATCATCCTTCTCCCTCTCGTTTTGGGGGAGCTCGGGACCGCACGGGCGGAGTGCCCGGAGGGCCATGAAAGCCCAGTCGCACAAAACGCCAGCCGGTACGCCATCCTGGCGTGGAACGACCTGGGGATGCACTGCTACAACCCCAGCTACCAGGACCTGGCCGTGTTGCCCCCCTTTAACACGCTGTGGGCGCAGGTGGTTCGTGTCGGTAACCCGCCACAGATCATCACCCAGGGGGTCACGGTGTCCTACTCTTTCCCCGACAACACCTACTCCGTGGGCAAGACCAACTTTTGGACCTACGCGCAGGCGCTCTACGGCGTCGCTCTGCCAACCAACATAGGCCTCTCGGGCAAAGGACTATCCGGCGCCATGGATCAGCGAGGGGATCACTTTGTGGCTGAAGGGATCCCATTGACCGAGTATTCAGACAGCGCTCCTACGGTGCGCCAGCCCTATCAGTTGGCCGTCCTGGTGGCCACCGAGAATGGCACGGGCCGCGAGCTGGCGCGCCTCACCGTTGTGGCCCCCGTATCCACAGAGATGCGCTGCGACACGTGTCACTATGATGGCGGGGTAGAGGATATCCGCACGGGTCGGGTGGATGAGAACATCCTCGCGCTCCACGATAAAGAAAATGCCGATGAATATCCTTCCGGGCATTCAGGAAACCTCATGGACCGCCGCCCCATTAACTGCGCAGAGTGCCATGCTGACAACGCGGTGGGGGCGCCCGGCGTGGTGGGTATACCCAACCTGTCGCAAGCGATGCACGACAAACACGCCGAAGAGGGTGATATACCTCCGAACACAGAGGGCTGTTACCTGTGTCATCCGGGTCCCGAGACACGTTGCCTGCGCGACGTCATGTCCCAGAAGGGGATGACCTGCGTAGATTGCCATGGCGACATGGAAGCTTTGTCTGAGAATCGCATTCCCTGGTTGCAGGAGCCACGCTGCGACAGTCACTCCTGCCACGGTGCGAGCTATACCCAAGATCAGCCCTTGTATCGACAGTCGAGCGGGCACGGCAATATCTACTGCGCCGCCTGCCACGATAGCCCTCATGCCATCGCGCCGAGCCGGGAGCCGAGCGATGCGATCAAGTTCATCCAACTGCAGGGGCATTCGGGGACGCTTGGCGAATGTATTGTTTGCCACGCGTCTGTGCCGGCAGGGGCAGGTCCGCATGGCACTAGCCCTCGCCAGTACTTGCATCTTCCCATACTGACAAGGCGATGACTCTAGCGCTGACACAGCAGTAATGGCGTGTGCGGTAGCACTATGCTACCGCACATGCTACAATAGGCCCCGATTCTCAGTTGGCGGTCTTGCCCAGGAGGTGCTGAAGCGTTCGGGGTAGAGACGGCCTAGAGGAACCGTCATGAGCCCTACCGATCCAAAACCCAAAAGCCAGCTCTGGCGAGGGTTGACCTCCGTCGTGAGCCGGCCTATCGCCATCTTGCTCTTGTTGCAGTTGCTGAGCGGCATGCTCCTCTCGCCAAACCGGACCTTTTTCCCCCTCTACATTCAGGAATTGGGACATCCGGTGATCGTCCTCTCCATCTTGGCCACGGCGCAGCAGATTATGGGTCTGCTGGGCGCCTGGTTCGGCGGAGCTCTCAGCGATGCCGTGGGACGCAAGTCCGCTCTCTTGATGGGGCAGGCGGGCGCCTTGCTGGCTTGCCTGGCTTTCCTCCACCCAGCCCTGGGCTGGATCGCCCCTCTCTGGATCCTGAGCGGCCTGGGTGGGGGCGTGAATACCGTGGCATCTCAGAGCTACCTCATCGATGCCGCACCGTCCTCTTATCTCGGTGTCCTGAGCGCCTTTTACAACTGGGGCTCCACGTTGGGGGGAGCCACTTCCAGCCCGTTAGCCGGCTCAATGCTGGAGAGACAGGGTTTTCGTGCCTTGGGAACAGCGATGAGCGTGCTGGCGGCGGTGGCCATCGTCCTGAACGTACTGGCCCTGCCTGGGGGTCGGGCGGAGGGCCGACGGGTGTCTCGGGGCAGCCTGCTCGGCTACAGAGAAATCGCGCTGCGTCCGATGGGCATGGTGCTGGCGATGCTCCGCTTCTTGCCCACCTGTTTTTGGGGGATGGCTGTGCTGCTCATACCCTTGCTCCTCAGCGCAGCGGGCGCCAGCAAGAGTACCATCGCCCTCTATGCCACGGTGAGCCTGATCTGCGCCTCGGCGGGGCAGGTAGCCGTGGGTCGCGCTGCTGATCGCTTGAACTTTAAATGGGTCACCGTGGGCGCCTTTTCGCTCTCTATCGTTGGTATCCTAGGCCTCGCCCTGTTCCCCAGCAGCCTGAACGGCCTATTCGCACTAGGCACCCTGAGCACGACCACGGCATGGTCTCTCTCTACACTCATGCCCAGCCTGGTGGCTCGGGCCAGCGAGCCTCAGGCCAGGGGGCGCGTCTTGGGCTGGTTGCACCTGTGGTGGAACCTGGGGATGATCGTCGGGTCGATGGTAGGCGGCGTGCTCTACCGCGTGGCACCGGGCCTGCCCTTTTTCGTGGCAGGGGGGCTCAACGCGACAGCCCTCGCCTTGGTGTTCGTCTTTTTCCGGCTCGCCACAGCCGATAGTCGCTTAATGACAACCGCCTGAGGCAGCCGGGAGCACATTATATGGAAAGGGGTATTACAGGAGATGAAGATCACCGATTTGAAATGCGCAGTGTTTGGGCGGAATCCCGTGGTGCGGGTGGTCACCGACGAGGGGATCAGCGGGTATGGCGAGGTGGAAGGGAGCAAGAACTATCTCAAGTCGCATGTCATGTTCTACAAGCCGTTTATCCTGGGTGAGGACCCCACCAACGTCGAGCGGGTCATGCAGAGGATTCGTCGCTTGGGAGCCTTTAAACCGTGGGGCAGCGCGGTGAGCGCCATCGAGATGGCCTTGTGGGATATCGCAGGCCAGGCGGCGGGACTACCGGTGTACAAGCTGCTGGGTGGCAAGGTGCGCGACAAGGTGCGCGTGTACAACGGTGCGGTGCGCTTTCCCATGAGCGGGTTCACGCCCCAAGACTTTGCGGAGAATGTGGCCAAGATGAAGGCCGCCAAGGAGGGCTTTTCAATCATCAAGCAAGGGATCGGCTTTCACAGCCAGATGCCCGCGCAGTTTCCCGATTTCTTTTATGGCGATCTGCAAAAAGGTGGCTTTCACGCCAATCGAGGCCTGCTGACCGAGCGAGGGATGAAGTACGTGATCGCTTGTGTGGAGGCCATGAAGCAGGTCCTGGGGGATGAGGTGGGCCTGGCTCTGGATTGCGGCCCCGGCTGGATGGTACCTGACGTGATCAGGCTGGCCAAAGCGTTGGAGCCCCTGAATGTGATGTGGCTGGAGGACACGGTCACCGGAGACTATATGCCCTATGTGCTGGCTGACCTGTACAAGCAGATCACGCAGAGCACGTCGACCCCCATCCACACCGGAGAGCAAATCTACCTGCGGCAGAACTTTGTGGAGCTCATCGAAAAACAGGCTGTGAACATTGTTGGCCCGGACCCCTGCGATGTGGGGGGTATCGCCGAGCTGAAATGGATCGCCGAATACGCCGACCTGCACGGCATCCTGATGGCTCCCCACGGCACGGGTGATGGCCTAATCGGCCTGGCGGCGCTGGTGCAGGTGGCAGCCACACTGCCGACCAACTATATCGCCTTCGAGTATCCCACGGGGCAGCCGG
>CAYQDH010000028.1:0-21320 GCA_964416075.1 uncultured Anaerolineales bacterium
CAGTGAGTATATTAGGAACATCGAGTGCGAGATGCGACGGTCCGCCGAGACATTCTGCTGCTGCAGGCTAGACCTAAACCCTTGTCCAGACCCACGGCTGGCCCGGCCGATATTTTCGTCTACCGCCCATGTAGACGTAGCGTTTGTGGAGCGTTGCTGCTGATATAGGCTGCATCGCTGGCCACGGTTACGAACAGGCAGCCCAATTCGATCCAGTGGCGGCCGTCGAGGCCGGCGGCAAAGCCTGAAATCTTGTTCGTCTTGCGGCAGGCCTCCAACACCCGGCGTATGGCCTCCTCGCGCGCCTTGGCGCCCTCGGGGGTATTGGGGTCGACGCCCATCGAGGCCGCGAGGTCTGCCGGGCCGATCCAGCAGCCGTCCACACCGTCCACAGCCATGATTTCCTCAGCATGTTCGACGGCCTGAATCGACTCGATCTGCACGGCGAGAAAAACCTCATCGTTGGCTCGTTGCAAGTAATCGGCGCCATGCATGCGCGCCCCCGCGGGTCCCATGGATCGCCCTCCTCGCGGAGGATAACGCATGGCATAGGCGGCGGCCTGCGCATCCTTGGGCGAGTTCACCAGCGGCACGACGATTCCCAGAGCCCCCCTATCGAGCAATTGGCCGATCGCCGCAAAGTCATTCTGCCTCACACGTGCCATAGGAATAGCGGGGCCCAGGCAGATATGGTGGAACGCTGCCGCAGCGCTGGTCTCATCCCAAAGGCCATGCTGGCAATCGACCATGACAAAATCAAAGCCCTCCAGGGAGAACATCTCCGCCGCCAGGGGTGATCCCAACCCCACTGCCGCCCCCAGTGCGGGCTTGCCCGCAAGCATTCGCTGTTTGGCCGTATTGACCCTCATCTTTTCCTCCTGAATGCAGTGAAATTATGCTCGTCTCGGTCTTATTCCTTCGCCTCCGGCTCACCCTCATGGCTAGCAAGGAGCCAGGTCATCTCGATGACGATGCCGATGGCGCTGGCTGCCGCGGCCAGAAGAAGGATACCCCTGGTTAGCCGGACCCAGAAAGAGGCTCCAAACTCGAACGGAAATACACGATAGAGCGAGTAGACAGCGAACAGAAACAGGATATTCAAGATTGCCAAGGCAAAGTGTTTCAGCCAGGGAGGATCGTCAAAGATCAGCCACGTGTAGGCGACGATCACCGCTCCCAAGGCCAAATCGATCGTCCAGCGGATACGGGCGTATGCCTCTGTAATCAGCGGGAACCAGGCTGGTGGACTGTGCAGGATGAGCAACAGCATGATGCCTGTGCCAACCGCCAACAGATAGCCTAGTCGGACGGCTATGTTCATAGACGCGTCTCCCTGTTGCTACGGCGTTGCCTTTTCTGAGGCCAGTTGCGCGGCCAGGCAGATGGCCTCCACCATGCTTTCCTCACTCGCTATGCCCTTCCAGGCTATGTCGAATGCCGTGCCGTGGTCGACCGACGTGCGTATCACGGGCAGGCCCAATGTTACGGTAATGCTTCTCTCAAAGCCATGAGTTTTGATGGGAATGTGTCCTTGATCGTGAAACATGGCCACCACGACATCAAACTCGCCCCTAAGGGCTCGGAAAAAAACCGAATCAGCCGGAATCGGGCCACTGGCGTCGATCCCTTGGGCGCGAGCATCCTCGACAGAGGGCGCAATGGCCTCGATCTCCTCTCGGCCCATCAGTCCCTCATCGCCGCCATGGGGGTTGAGCGCCGCTACGGCTATGCGCGGGCGACGAAAGCCCATCTTTTGCATGCCCACATGCGTCAGAAGGATGGTCTCCATGACGTTTTCACGCGTAATGAGAGCGGCTACCTCGGCCAGGGACACATGCCGCGTGACATGCACCACTCGTAACCCCTGGGTAGCCAGCATCGTGGTAACTCGATCCTCCCCCAGGAGCGCAGCCAAAAGCTCGGTGTGGCCGATGAAGGGAATCCCTGCCGCTTTGAGGGCCGCCTTGTTTACGGGTCCGGTGGCGATGGCATCCGCCTGGCCCGCCTTGGCCAGGTCGACCGCGCGGTTGATGTACTCTACCGCAGCCCGGCCCGCCTCGGGTGAGACCTGCCCCGGCCGAAGGGAGGCCGGGTCCACGTTAGGGCAGTCGAGTACGTCCGGCGCAGAGGGGTCATACCGCGCCTCTGCGGGTTGCGAGATGCCACGGAAAGCCAACGGCCTGGCGGTCCAGGATGTCATCCGCTGCAACACAGCCAGCGCACCTACCACCAGCGGCCGGGAACACTCCCATACCTGGTCGTGGGCCAACGCTTTGGCTGTTACCTCGGGCCCTATGCCTGCCGGATCACCCATGGTAATGGCGATAATGGGTTTTGGACTCATCGATTTCCTCCCGTAAGATGCTTCCTTGTCGGTCCATGGAGATCGGCCCTCCAATGGTGCTCAACACTGTGCTGGAGCGCCCTGCCCACCTGTTCTCCATCTCACGAGCCGAGTGTACGCTGACCTACTGGTGGCTGTCAAGCGGCCATTCGTTTCTCCGGGCGCGTCCTCAGCAAGCGCTGGTCAGTTGCCCCAAGCGTGCTATAATAGATTCCACAGATTCCCCCTACCCACGGAGAGTCGATGCAAAAGCAGAGTCGCCGCCATTTCCTGTGCCAACTTGGCAGCATGGGCGCAGTCATTGTTCTGGCCCCGGCGCTTAGCGCCTGCCGCGAGCGCGTCGTCGAAGTGGAGAAGACGGTCGAGGTGCCCCGCGAAGTGACCAGGGTGGTGAAAGAGATCGTACGCGAGACCGTGCTCGTCGAACGCACACTGGCCGAGCCCACTCGCGAAGCTACCTCTGCGTCGACAGTGCGTCGTACCGAGACTGCCACAGCGGCGCCCAAAGCGAGAGTACGAGTGGTGGCCGATGTGCTCTCCTACGGCTGGACCCAATTGGGCATACAAATGACGCCCACCTTCGAAGAGATGTTTCCCCACATTGGCATCACCTGGCGCTCCCGCTCCGATTGGCAAGGCTACAGCCGGTATATCGCCGCCCTTGGCGCGGGCGATCAACTGGGGGACTTGGTAGAGGCTCCACTTGGCGTATTGCCCGTCTACTGGGCACAACAACAACTGATTCGGCCACTGGACGAACTCATGGGCGCCGATGGGTTCGAGTATCGCAGCATCTTCCCTGGAGCGATGGATGCTTGCTTGCACGAGGGAAGGCATGTGGCTCTACCGTTCGTATGTAACAGTGGAGAGAGCCTCTTGCTCTACAGCCCCGACTTGATGCGGCGCTCCAACGTTGACGAGCCCAGTGTGGATTGGACACTGGATGACCTGCGGGAAAGAGCTCGGGAGCTCACCCATCGGTTGGAGAATGGGCGAGAGAAGCAATTCGGGCACGTTGTATCTTATGAGATGCCCGGTAGCTATCCCATGTTACGGCTTTTCGACACCCATCTCTTTTCCGAGGACGGCAGGCTAGCGACTGTTGATAGTGCTAACGCGATCTCTTGCCTAGGTTGGGCGCGAGATCAGGTGTTGGTAGAACAGACGGCACCTACACCGGCCCAGATCGAGAGAGGCTCCCTGGATATGCTGCTGCAAGGGCGCGTAGCCATGCTTCGCCATAGCTTACGCACCCTGATCCATCTGAGCGCGCCACACCACACATCCCGAGACATACGCGGCACCCTTTTCCCACGCCATCCTGCCACGGGAAAAACGGCCGCTGCTATCTCGGGGATGGCTTACGCCATTACAGCTAGGAGCAAGGTTTCGGCAGAGGCGTTTCAATGGGTCAAGTTCATGTCCAGCCGAGAGATGGGCGTACAGATGTTCCTTGGCGGCTATGCCGAACCTGGCTGTAGGATGGCCTCATGGAAGGACCCTCGTGTTGTAGATTTGCTGCCTCTTTGTTCGGGCATCGCCGACACCATGGTTGTGGCCAAACCAGCACGCTATCCATGGAATCTGCGCGTAGCGGACTGTATGGAAGCCTGGAACACGGGCTTGAACTCGCTGTGGCAAGACGATCTGACGCCAGAGCAGGTGGGCCAGCAAATCGGTCAAGCGATGAATCGCATATTGCGCCAGCCACCTGAGGATCTGGTGGTGGCTCAGGATCCTACAGGAGCATCAGCTCGACCTTGAGGAGGTCTCTGTGGAGAGTATCCGCCCTCGTGAGCGTTTCATGATTGCCGTATGTAACGGACAACCTGATCGGGTGCCCTGTACACCCGATATCTCGAACATGATTCCCGCCCGTCTCACGGGCCGCCCTTTCTGGGATATATACTACCACGTCGATCCTCCTCTGTGGCGCGCCTATTTGGAAGCGATCAAGTACTTTGGCATCGACGGATGGTTCATCTATGGGGACATGGGCTACCGCTATGCCGAACCCGTGGTTGAGCGAGAAACCTACACGCGCCGGTCTGCCGATCGCTGGGTGGTGGGCGAGCAACTGGCCACCCCAGCCGGCGAGATGTCCATCGAGACCACCTACTATATCGCCGATCCGCCGACGCGGACGATCAAGCCGATCAAGGACCTGAAAGCGGACTGGGAGAAGGCTCGCTACTTGTTCCAGGAACCAGTGGGCTATGATCCCAGTGTGATCCAAGAGCAAAAGAGGGAGCTAGGGGATCTGGGCGCCTACGGGCTATCGGTCATGACGCCGGGCTTTCAGACATGGTTTCCCACGATCAATGGTGGGATAGAAGCGTTGACCTATCTGTACTATGACGAGCCTGAGCTGATCGAGGAGCTGCGGATCATGCACGAGAGGTGCCTGCTCAAGCAACTGGAGATGGTCATCGATGCGCGTCCAGACTTTATTCTCACTGGCGGATCGGGCTCTATCACTCTGCAATCGCCAGCCCTGGCACGTCAGTTTGTCTTGCCCACACTGCAAAAGATTACGCGCCTAGCCAAAGAGGCGGGCATTCCCACCATGGTGCACAGTTGCGGCTATGAATATGAGCTGGTCAAGATGTGCGCGGAAGAGACCGACCTAAGCTGCATCAACCCTCTGGAAGAGCCACCCATGGGTGATTGCTACCTCGAGCGCATCAAACGCGAATTTGGCGACAAGCTAGCCCTGATGGGCAACCTTCATACCACCAATATTATGTTGTTGGGCAGCCCTGCGGAAGTCGAGCAGGCAGCATGTAAAGCCATTGACGACGCGGCGGCGGGTGGCGGATTCATCCTCTCTACGGGAGACCAATGCGGGCGCGACACACCCGACGAGAACATATTCACCCTGGTGCGAGTGTGCGAAACGTACGGGCGATATTCCTAGCACAGACGGGGCAGATCAGCTCATCTCACCGAAGGCGAAAAAGATCGCTGCCGTGGCCGCTAGCCCTGCGGTCTCGGTGCGCAGAATTCGTGGGCCCAGTGAGATCGCTTGCACACCGCAACTTGAGGCAGCTTCCAGTTCCTCGTCGCCAAAGCCCCCCTCAGGGCCGACAAAGAGACGCACTTGGGCGGGCCTGGCGGCGAGAGCGCACAAGACCTGACCCAAAGGCTTTGCCCCTGGCTGGGTTGAAGCGATCCACGCCACGGCCCCTGCGGGTAAGGCCTCACAAGCTTGGGCCAGCGTTTGCGCAGGCAGGATGAGGGGTAGGTGGGCGCGCCCCGATTGCTCTGCTGCTTCGGTGACGATCTGGGACCATCGATCCCAACGAGCGGGGGAAATCCGCTCCGGGTTCTGGACAAGGCTACGTCCGGCAAGCAAGGGCGCAAAGGCAGCCACGCCCAACTCGGTGCCTTTCTGGAGAACCCAGTCAAACTTGTGCTCACGTGTGAGGGCCTGGTAAAGCACGAGGTGCACGGACGGCTCTGTCTGGGGTTGCCAACGAGTCACGCATCGCGCGCTGCACTGTGCGGGGGATACGGCGGTCAACTCGACCTCGTAGGCCCAGCCCGTATTATCCAAAAGGACGATGTGATCCCCTGCACGAAAGCGCAACACGCGGCTCAGTTGGTGTGCGAGGTCACCTCTCAGGATGATCGTCTCCTGGGCCAAGGACTCGGGGGCCACGAAAAAGTGGTGCATGGTTCAGAGCCGGCGGCCCACCAGGGCCACCCAATCCTCTTCTTCCAGACGCTGATCGACAACCAGCCCCACCTGTTGCAGGGCCAGGACGACGTCGTCGGCCTTTTCCTGGATGATTCCTGTAGCGACGTACTGCCCACCCGCACGTAATGCCTGGCTGATAGCTGGCGCCATTCCGATGATCGTCTCAGCAAAGATATTGACCAGGAGAAGGTCATAGCCGGTACCCTCGTGAGTAGGAGCGTCGAGGGAGCCTGCGAAGGACGGTTCTGCCGAGATTGTGCCCCTCGATACATCAACCAGGGCAGCCACATCGTTGTAAGCCACGTTCTGCCGAGCTACCTCCACCGCTACCGCGTCGATATCGAGAGCCTGGACGTGACCGGCGCCCTGTAGCGCTGCGGCGATAGACAGGATCCCAGAACCTGTGCCGACATCCAGCACGCGGATGCCAGGGCGAACCAAGCGCTCCAGCGCTGCCAGGCACAGACGCGTCGTGGCATGGAGTCCCGTGCCAAAGGCCATGCCAGGGTCGAGCCGCAGGATGATCTCCCCGGGTTGACGCGCGTAGTCAATCCAGGTCGGCACGATCACGGTGTGGTGCCCGATATGCTGTGGCGGAAAATAGGCCTTCCACGATTCCGCCCAGTCTTCAGGTTCCAGAACAACACAGCGCGGCTCCGAAATAGGGCTCACTTTGCTCAAGAGAAGGAGGGCAACTTCCAACTTTTGCCGAGTTTCCTGGTCCCAAATGGGCAGAAAACCTTTTACCGTGGCGCGCATAGTCGGCTGCTGGGCAATGGGGGCCGGGCGATCCTCTACCACCGCACCGCCAGTACAATAACGCCCCAAGAGGCTAACCAAGTCGTCGATGGCCTCACGCTCGACTTCTACGCTGATTTCCAGCCACCGATCTTCAGGTTTCTGCGTCATGTCCTATAACCCCAACGCTTCTTTGATACGATCCAAAAAGCCCTTTTCGTCTGGCTCGTTGACCTCGCTACCCAGTGTCTTGCCCAGTTCGGCCAGCAATTGTTTCTGGTTCGCATCCAGATTGGTGGGCACAGCGACGCTTAGGACGATGATCTCATCACCACGTCCCGAAGCCTGCAGGCGCGGCACTCCCTTGCCCTTGAGCCGGAAGATGGTGCCCGGCTGAGTACCAGGGGGAACAGTCAGTTTCTCCTTGCCCTCCAGGGTGTCCACTAGAATGTCGCCACCCAGGGCTGCTTGGGCGATGTTGATATTCATGTTGAGGAGGATATCGTATTCGCGGCGACGAAAGAAGGGATGAGGCTTGACATGGAGTACCACATAGAGATTACCGGCTGGACCGCCGCGAGTGCCGGCTTCGCCCTCTCCGGAGAGGCGGATGCGCGTGTCATCGTCCACACCAGCCGGGATATCCACGGATAGCTTGAGTGTGTGTTCGACGCGTTGTTCACCATGGCAGGTGTGGCATGGTGTTGTGACTACCTCGCCCGAGCCACTGCAGCGGGGGCAAGCCGTGACATTGACAAAGGAGCCAAAGATCGATTGCTGAGCACGACGGATTTGCCCGGTGCCACGGCAATCGGGACAGCGCATGGGTGTGGTGCCTGGCTCGGCGCCACTACCCCGGCAGGTAGGACACATTTCCAGGCGGTTGATCTGGATATCATGCTGGCACCCAAAGACCGCCTCTTCGAAGCTGATCTCCAGGTCGAACCGCAAATCGGCGCCTCGCCGGGGTCCCTGGCGCGCCCCTGTGCGGGCGCCCGCGCCAAAGAACTCTTCGAAAATATCGCCGAGGCCCCCAAAGCCGAAACCCTCATAACCGCCCATGTCGCCCTGCGACACGCCGGCATGGCCAAAGCGATCGTAGAGCGATCTCTTTTCGTCGTCGCTCAGGACCTGGTATGCTTCGTTGATCTCCTTAAAGCGCGACTCGGCGTCGGCTTCTCTACTGACATCGGGGTGATATTGACGCGCCAGCTTGCGATAGGCTGTGCGTATTTCGTCTTTGCTTGCTTCTCTGGATAGCCCCAGAACCTCATAGTAGTCGCGTTTGCCGTCAGCCGCCATGAAAGTGCCTTGCTCCCCACTAATGTGGACTCGGTCAAAGCCCTAGTGTAAGCTTTTTTGTGGCTACGTCAAAGAAAAGGGAAGGGCCAGGCGTGTCAAAGCTTTGTCCTTTGTACGCCTGGCCCAGGCTAGATTTCGCTCGTCCTACCGCACGAGGTCATCAGACCTCACGAAACTCCCCTTCGACTGTCGATTCGTCGGTAGGTTCGCCCTGGTCACCCGGAGGGGGCGTTTGGCCCGCACCGTCGGATCCGGCCTGCTGCTGGTAAACGGTGGAGCTCAGCTGCTGCAACGCTTGCGAGAGCTCCTCGGCTTGGCGCTGGATCGTGGCCGCGTCGTCACCCTTGAGGGCGTCGCGGACGGCTTGGATCTTGCTCTCGATATTGGTCTTGTCTCCGGCCGGAACCTTGTCGCCCAGGTCACGCAGCGTTTTCTCTGCGGTGTAGGCCAGGGTATCAGCCTGGTTACGCTGTTCCACGAGATCCTTGCGTGACTTGTCTTCGGCTGCATGGCGCTCCGCTTCGCGCACCATGCGATCGACCTCATCCTTGTTCAGGCCGCTGGAGGCCGTAATGGTGATCTTTTGCTCGCGGCCGGTGGCCCTATCTTTGGCCGATACGTGCAAAATACCATCAGCGTCGATGTCAAAGGTCACCTCGACCTGCGGCACACCGCGCGGTGCGGGTGGGATGCCATCGAGGTTAAAGGTGCCCAATTGCTTGTTATCTGCGGCCATGGGACGTTCACCCTGGACCACATTGATCTGCACCTGGGTCTGCATATCCGAAGCGGTAGAAAAGATCTGGCTCTTCTTGGCGGGAATCGTAGTGTTGCGCTCGATCAAGGGTGTAGCCACACCTCCCAGGGTTTCGATGCCCAGGGTCAAAGGTGTAACATCCAGCAACAGCACGTCACTCACCTGCCCACCCAGCACGCCAGCCTGGATGGCTGCGCCGATGGCTACTACCTCGTCGGGGTTAACACCCTTGTGGGGCGGCTTGCCAAACAACTGCTCTACGATGCGTTGCACCAGGGGCATACGGGTCTGGCCACCCACCAGGACCACCTCATTGACCTGCGATGGCTGTAGTTGGGCATCGGTCAAAGCCTGGCGAACAGGACCTGTGGTGCGTTCTACGAGATGCCCCACCAGTTGCTCCAGCTTGGCGCGGGTGAGGGTCATGTTAAGGTGCTTGGGCCCACTGGCATCAGCCGTGATAAAGGGCAAGTTGATCTCAGTCTGTTGGGTGGTCGATAGCTCGATCTTGGCCTTCTCAGCCGCTTCTTTGAGGCGCTGCAGGGCCATGCGATCGTTACGCAGATCGATGCCAGCATCCTTGCGGAACTCACTGGCCACCCAGTCTATGATCACCTGATCAAAGTCGTCACCACCGAGGAATGTATCCCCGTTAGTAGACTTGACCTCGAACACGCCGTCGCCGATCTCGAGAATCGAGATATCGAAGGTGCCGCCGCCCAGGTCGTACACCGCGATCTGCTCATCCTTTTTCTTGTCTAACCCATAGGCCAAGGACGAGGCCGTGGGCTCATTGATGATACGCTGCACATCGAGCCCGGCGATGCGGCCGGCATCTTTGGTGGCTTGGCGCTGTGAGTCGTTGAAATATGCGGGAACCGTGATGACCGCTTGGGTGACCTTTTCGCCCAGATAGGCCTCTGCATCGGCCTTGAGCTTGGCCAAGATCATGGCCGAGATCTCGGGGGGCGAATATTCCTTACCGCCCATGACAACCCAGGCATCGCCGTTGTCCTTTTCTACAATCTTGTAAGGCAAGACCTTGCGCGCCTTTTGCACTTCCGGGTCACTGAACTTGCGCCCCATGAGTCGCTTGATGGAAAAAATGGTGTTTTCAGGGTTGGTGACGGCCTGGCGCCTGGCCACCTGTCCCACCATACGTTCCCCTGTCTTGGGGTTCACTGCCACTACAGATGGGGCCAAATTACTTCCCTCTGCGGTGGGAATTACCTTGGGCTCGCCACCTTCCATCACTGCGACGACCGAGTTGGTGGTTCCCAGATCGATACCGATAATCCTAGCCATTGTTGGTTTCCTCCTAGTTGGAGCCGAGCTTCGAAGAATAAAAATGAAAGAATCTCAGCAAAAGTCAGAATCGATACATTCTCTACAATACAGCCTGCCTATTGGGGGCCACCGGATACTTTGACTTGAGTGGCCCTGATCACCTGATCCTCGATGCGGTAGCCTGGCCGCAATTCCTCCATGACTATACCTGCAGCATACTTGTCGCTAGCAACTTGCAGCACGGCCTCGTGATAGTTGGGGTTGAAGGGCTTACCCAGCGCCTCGATGGGCTGAACGCCGTATTCGGACAATATCCCTTTCACCTTGCGCATAATGAGAGAGATGCCCTCCAGCCACGCTGTGGCGGCCAGATCGGCGGGCGCATGGCTCAAGGCCAATTCGAGATCATCAATCACGGGAAAGAGGCGCTTGAGCACATCGACCGTTATGGACACTCTTTGCTGCTCTCGATCGCGCTCCTGCCGTCTGCGGTAGTTGGCAAACTCGGCCACACTGCGGCGATACTGATCGAGCCACTCGTCCGCTTTGGTCTGCGCTTCCTGAAGCTGGCTACGCAGCGCCGTCACCTCGTCGAGTTCTGCCTGTGCCGCCAGATCTTGTTTCGATGTGGCATCATCTTTGGCAATGTGATTCACCGTTGCATCTTCCAAATCACTCATAACACACACCTTTATAGTAAGAGATTCCGGCCGCCCAAAACATACCACCTTGCGGCTTGGTCATTTTGGTCCGGGTCACCGATAGACCCACCTACTCTGTGTACATATCCTCGATCAGGTCGTCGAGCAGACGGGCCACGTAACGCACGACGGAAATCGCGCGATCGTAGGACATGCGCAGGGGGCCCACCACACCCAGGACACCGCCTGCAGAGCCCTTGATGCCATAGGGCGATAGGACCATACTTACATCCTCGATCTGATCCGAGATCCCCTCACCACCAATCAGGATCTGGATGCCCGTAGCATCCACAATACGGGCCAATATCGCCTCCAACATGCTGGGTTCTTCCAGGATTTCGACGACCTGATACCTCTTGTCCGGTTCCACAAATTCTGGCTGTCGAAGCATGTTGATCAAGCCGTCTTTGTAGATCTCGCTGATGGATCGCCGGTCAGCCTGTTTCATAGAAGCCACGATGAGGTCCCAGACTTGCGATTCCCACCGGCGCATCTGGGCCAACTCAGGACTGGAGAATTCCTCTATCTCGGGCAGAGTATGGTTGGCCAGCCAGGTATTCAGCTTGTTGGAGGTCTGGCTCAGTGTTGCTTGCTCCACAAGCTCGGATAGTTGGAGCATCTCCTGCCGAATGCTACCATCCTGAAGTACCAAGATCATAAGGCAGAGGGTATCTCTGATCGAGATAAGCTCCAGATGCTTGAAACGGGAATGTACAGCATGGGGTGGCGTGACCAATGACGCAGCCTGCGACTTGTGCGCCAATACGGCTGCGGCCAGACGCATCCATTGGTCGAGATCGAGCCGCACCTGGTGGAACTGGTGACGAATCATGCGCTGCTCCGGCATCGGCAGATCCACCTGTTCCATCAATTGCTCGACAAAATAGCGATAACCTCTTACCGTAGGCATGCGGCCTGCCGAGGTATGGGGCTGAACTACATAACCTAACGTCTCTAGGATCACGAGCTCGTTACGTATGGTTGCTGAGCTAACGTTCAGACGCCCGGCTTGCTGCAACGTTGTAGAGCCGAGCGGCGTGGCATATTCAATATATTCCCGCACCAACGTCCTGAGGATGTCCCGTTGTCGTGGTGTCAGGTTATCCTCGGGCTGCACTATCTCTGTTGACATAGCTCGAAATCCTGCCTAATTCTAGCAGTCTACACGTGCGAGTGCCAATATCATAGCATCCCTGCGATGTGATGTCAAGAGTCTTGCGGGATCTGAATGTGAAAACTAGCATTGCACGGGAAAGACTGCCAATATCATAGCATGTTTAGCCAGGTTTGTCAACTTTCATAACAATATGTTGTTAATGGGCACGCGAAAGCGCCGCGAACGTTGGACGAAAGCCTCGCATCAGAGTATAATGGCATGTCGATAATAGGTTGCGTGGCCCATTGTTTACAAGGCATCGACATACGGCACGAGCCCTGAGGAGGGGATACAAGATGTCTCAATTGGAGGAATTGGCCAAGCAGATTCGTGTATGTCCCCTGTGCCGGCTATGCAAGACACGAACGCTCGCTGTGCCTGGCGAAGGGCCCGAGAATGCCCGGATCATGTTTGTGGGTGAGGGACCGGGCTTTCATGAAGACCAGCAAGGGCGGCCTTTTGTGGGCGCGGCCGGGCACTTTTTGGAGGAGCTGTTAGCCAGCATTAGCCTTACCCGCCAGGATGTGTTTATCGCAAACGTCGTCAAGTGCCGGCCTCCCAATAACCGCGACCCTCAGCCCGACGAGCTACTGGCGTGCAGGCCCTATCTGGATCAGCAGATCGCCCTCATCAAGCCACAGATGATCGTAACCCTGGGTCGTTTTTCCATGCAAATCGCTTTCAAGGATGTGAGCATCTCCCAGGTCCACGGTGTTCCCAAAAAGATAGGGGATATCGTCTACCTGCCCGTCTTTCACCCGGCAGCAGCACTGCACCAGGTGCGCTTCAAGGCGGCTATCGAACAGGATTTTCTCAAGATCCCAGGGATTTTGGCCGAGTTGTCGAACGTTGAACCGGCCAAGCAGCAGGAAGAACCAGAGCGCCCACAGCAGCTCAGCCTGTTCTAATCTAGGAGGTCATGTGTCCAAAGGCAAGCTTCGCATCATTCCCCTGGGCGGCCTGGGTGAGATCGGGCGTAACATGATGGTCGTCGAGTATGACGACAGCTTGATCGTCGTCGATGCTGGGCTGATGTTTCCCGATAACGATATGCTGGGTATCGATATCGTTATTCCCGATATGACCTATATCCTACAGCGCGCAGAACGTCTAAAGGCCGTGCTCGTGACCCATGGCCATGAGGATCATGTGGGAGCTCTGCCTTACTTGCTGGATAAGGTTCACGTTCCGGTCTATGCCACACGACTCACCCAGGGATTCATCGAGGTCAAGCTGCGCGAAGCCAGGATCACCGGCGCTGAGCTGCACACCATTGCCTCTGGCGACAGCCTGGATATTGGGCCTTTCCGTGTCGAGTTTTTCCATGTCAGCCACAGCATCCCCGATGGAGTGGGCTTGGCTATCCAGACCCCTGTAGGCACCGTCGTGCACTCGGGGGACTTTAAATTCGACCATAGCCCGGTGGATGGCCGGCGCACGGACTTTGGCAAGCTGGCAGAACTGGGGATGCGGGGAGTCCTTTTGCTACTCTCTGACAGCACCAATGCGGAGAAGCGTGGCTATACCCCCTCAGAGCAGATGATCTCGGAAATGCTGGCGCGTGTCTTTGCCGAAGCAAAAGGCCGGGTGATCGTGGCCACCTTTGCCTCTAACATTTCGCGCCTACAACAAGTGCTAGAGGCCGCGGAGCGTTTTGGGCGCTTTGTGGGTGTGGTGGGGCGCAGCATGGTGCATAATGTGCGCATCGCCCGCGAACTAGGATATCTGCCTGTACCGGAAGGGGTCTTGTTGCCTGTGGAGCAATTGGACCAACTTCCGGATAACCAGGTTGCCTTGGTGTGCACGGGTAGCCAGGGCGAGCCGACCTCTGCTTTGGTCCGGATGGCACACAACGATCAGCGGTCTGTGAGCATTGTCCCCGGCGATACGGTGGTCGTCTCAGCGAACCCGATACCAGGCAACGAAGAACTGGTCAATCGCACCCTGGATAACCTGTTTCGACTGGGCGCCAACGTGTTCTACGACGAGATTCTCGACGTGCATGTCTCGGGGCATGCCAGCCAGGACGAACAGAAGCTGCTCTGCAACTTGCTGCAGCCGCGCTACTTTGTCCCCATCCACGGCGAATACCGGCACCTTGTGTTGCATAGCAAGCTGGCGCAGCAGTCTGGCGTAAAGCCAGAGAACATTTTTGTTATGGAGACCGGCGACGTGCTGGAGATCAACGAGGATGGCGCCGAGGTGGTGGACAAGGTTGCCGATAGCTATGTCTTTATCGATGGCTTGGGTATGGGAGACGTAGAGCAGACGGTGTTGGAGGATCGACGGCTCCTCTCGCGCAACGGTTTCCTGGTAGCCATCGTCAATGTGGACAAGTACACGGGCGGGCTGATAGGCGAGCCGCAGATTGTTACACGAGGGTTCGTCTATGAGGCCGAGACGGTGTCTTTTCTGGAACGCGCCAGACAGGAGATCGAGCGCGCTGTCAAGTCGGGTGGCACGAGATCGGAGATCGCTGACCGCCTGCGCGGCACACTGTCTCGCCTGGCCCAAGCCGAAACGGGCCGCCGGCCCATCGTGGTGCCCGTGGTGATACGGGCCTAGTGTTTTGGCCGCAGGTTTTCCATGCTATAATTGAAACGGATGTTCTACATGTGCCGCAAGGTGTAAGTGCCGTCGTGGAAAGTGACAGTATGGCGTTACTCAGAGACATCGCGGTCTGCTCGAGTTGGTGGAGATCCTTCGGCATGCGCTCGCTGAGAGCGCAACCTAGGATGACGGGTGTTGCCGTGGAGAGACTCGGTTTCTGGCGGTTCAAATGGCGCCACCACGACGCCATGGGTGACTCAACATGACCAAGAGAGCGACGGCCCGGCGCTCTACGCGCCGCCGAACCAAGAAACCCTCAGGCCCCACGGGGCTGAGCCCGACGCAGCGAGACTGGCTCATCGGGCTCTTTCTGCTGTCCATGGGCCTTGTGACGCTGCTTGGGCTATTTAGCCAATCACAGAGCACATTGATCAGACAGTGGCTGGATATTTTGCGCCGTGGGGTGGGATGGGGCATCTACGCTGTGCCCATCTGCTTGGGTATCGCTGGTGCAGCCATGATTGCGCGCGCGACAGGCTATCAGGTGGCATGGCCATGGGGCCGGTTGCTGGGTGGCTTGTTCGCCGTCGTGGTAGGATTGGCCATTTCACACTTGTATACCGAGTACCCGGCGGACGCGGCGTTGGCCGGCGCCGGGGGCGGCTCGTTAGGCCACTGGCTCAGTCGCACGCTGATATCTTTCCTGGGGCGTTCGGGAGCACTGGTGATCCTGCTGTTCTTCGGCGCCGCGAGCTTGCTCATGGTATTCCACATCTCTCTCAACGATGTGATCGCCTATCTGGACCACACAGTGCGAGCGCTGAACACATGGTGGAGAGATTGGAGATCGCCTTACCCTGTAGAGCGCGAAATCCTTAGGGACGCAGCGAAATCCAATATGGCACCCAAGCCAGGTACCTTGCCAGAGACGGCGCCCGTCTCTCCATCTCTGTCCGACCGCTTGGAGACCATCAGGCAGCAGATCATGGCGCGCGCCAGCCACAGCGCGGCCGAAGCTCCACCCGATACCGTTGTGCCGGCTGTCCGCGACATGGACTCTGGTCACCAGGGCGTCTCCTGGGCGCTGCCGCGCGTCGACCAAATATTGGTCGAGACTGAGGAAACGCAGATGAGCCTGGCGGACATCCGGGACAAGACGCGCATCATCGAGGACACTCTGCGCAGCCTGGGGGTCCCCGTCACGGTGGTGGAGGTCAACCCTGGTCCCGTGGTGACCCAGTTCGGTCTCGAGCCGGGCTATATCGAGAGAAAGGATCGGGACGGACGAGTCAAGCGCGTCAAGGTCAAAGTCAGCCGCATTGCGGCTCTATCCAACGATTTGGCCCTGGCACTATCTGCGTCGCCGCTGCGCATCGAAGCCCCTGTACCGGGCAAAGCTGTCGTCGGGCTGGAGATCCCTAACGATCAGATGTCCAGTGTGGGCCTACGCGGCGTGATGGAATCGGAGCAGTTTCAGGCCATCACGTCATCGCGCCTGGCCTTGGCCCTGGGAAGAGATGTGTCTGGCGCAGCCGTGGCCGACGACCTGGCCAAGTTGCCCCACCTTCTGATCGCTGGCGCTACCGGGTCGGGCAAGAGCGTGTGTATCAATGCCCTGGTGAGCTGTCTCCTCTGTCGCAACACGCCGGACGACCTCAAGATGTTGATGATCGACCCCAAACGGGTGGAGCTCTCGAACTATAATGGCATCCCTCATCTGCTGGCTCCCGTGGTGGTCGAGGTCGATCGCGTAGTGGGTGTGCTGAATTGGGTGACCCACGAGATGGACCGGCGTTACAAAGTGTTCGAACGGGCGGGTGCGCGCAACTTGCAGAGCTATAACGAAAAGGCCGTGGCCAACGGAGAGCCCAAGCTGCCACTGATCCTGGTGTTTGTCGACGAGTTGGCGGACATGATGATGGTGGCGCCCGACGAGGTGGAACGTTCACTCTGTCGCATCGCCCAGATGGCGCGCGCTACGGGCATCCACTTGGTGGTGGCCACGCAGCGCCCGTCGGTCGATGTCGTGACCGGCCTGATCAAAGCCAATTTCCCTGCGCGGCTAGCTTTTGCCGTCACGTCGCAGATCGATTCACGTGTGATCCTGGACAGCTTTGGTGCCGAAAAGCTCCTGGGGCGTGGAGACGCCCTGTATATGGCGCCGGACTCGCCCAAGCTGGCGCGCATCCAAGGGTGTTACGTTTCCGATGCCGAGATCGGGCGGCTGGTCGCTTTTTGGAAGGGCCAGGTGGGTCGAGGCGCAGGGATGCAACCCATATCCGAAAGCGAGACCCCCGCGCCAAGTACCTTGGTTCAGAGGGCTTTCTGGCCCGATGCACAGCCAGACATGAGCATCGAGGAGGACACGGAAGACCCCTTGCTGAACGAAGCCATCGCGCTCGTGCGCGAGGAGCAAAAGGCCTCGGTATCGTTTTTACAGCGGAAACTGCGTATTGGGTATAGCCGCGCGGCTCGACTGGTAGACCTGCTAGAGGAAAGACGAATCATAGGTCCCGCGACGGGCACCAGCAAGACGCGCGATGTGTTGCCTGAGGAAGAGGGAGCCTCTCCAGTGGCCCCTCCGGCGAGTTCGAGGTGATTCCCGCGTTAGGAAAATAGGAGCCAATGCCTGGCTCTAAGGTCGGCAGTTGACCGACCCACTCTTTGCCATGGGAGAGTACGACGTGCTAACGGAAGCTGATTTCCAAGTCTTGCAAGATATCGTAGGTGTAGAGAACATCTCGGTCCGTGCGGCGGACCTGGAGGCCCATTCGATCGACGAGTCGTGGATGGAGCCCCACCCACCCGAGGTGGTGGTGTGGCCCTCAGGGGCGGAGCAAATCTCGCGCATCCTGCGTTACGCTGATGAGCACCGGTTGCCCATCGTGCCTTGGAGCGGCGGTTCGAGCCTGGAGGGTAACCCGATCCCTATCCAAGGGGGGATCCTTTTGGCCATGTATCGCCTGAACAACATCGTCGAGATCCGCGAGGAGGATCTACAGGTGGTGGTCGAGCCGGGCGTTATCTATGACAATCTGAATGCGCAGCTCCGCCGGCTGGGTCTCTTTTTTCCTCCCGCGCCTGGCAGCTCCGACGTGGCGACCATTGGTGGGATGGTAGCCAACAACTCGAGCGGCATGAGGGCCATCAAGTACGGCGTGACGCGCGACTATGTGCTCAAGCTGCAGGTGGTGCTGCCCAACGGGGAAATTATCCACGCAGGGAGCAACGCGAAAAAGTCCACCAGCGGCTATGACCTGGCTGGCCTCTTTGTGGGCTCGGAGGGCACGCTGGGGGTGATCACGCAGATTACGTTGCGCCTGGTAGCGCTTCCAGAAAAGGTCGCCCAGGTGCTGGCCGTCTTTGATACATTGCACGATGCAGCCAACACGGTGTATGAGTGCATTCGCTCGGGTATCGATCCGTCGGCCGTGGAGATTCTGGATACCAACACGGTGCGTGTAACCAACAAGCAGCAAGGGCTCTCTCTGCGAGAGACGCCTACCCTTTTCGTCGAATTCCACGGCAACGAATCCTCGGTCGAAGAGCAACTAGAGTATCTACGCGAATTGTGCGCCGATAATGGTTCCACCGACTTTCAGATCGCCAGCACACCTGAGGATCGCGAAAAGCTGTGGACGGCGCGTCGCGAGGCCCATGATTCGATCAAGTTCTCCAATCCCGGCTATGCCATGATCTCGGGGGATGTCTGCGTGCCGATCAGCAAGTTCACTGAAATGGTCGAGTACGTACACGCCACAGGACAACGGCTGAATGTGGAAATCTATGCCTTTGGCCATGCTGGCGACGGAAATCTGCACACCGAGACGGTGGCGCGTAAGGAAGTGCCAGACGAATTCTCGCGCGGCATCCAGGCCACGGACGAAATCGTTGCACATGCCCTGTCGGTGGGTGGAACGATCGCCGGTGAGCACGGCGTGGGGATGGGCAAGCGGCACTTTATGCGACAGGAGCATGGCGCTAGCCTGGCCGTGATGCAAGCCATCAAGGGAGCCATTGATCCTAACGGAATCATGAATCCAGGCAAGATCTTTCCCAGGGATGCCTAAGGGGTGCCATGGCCACCATGGAGTTACTCAAAGAAGGCGCCAGCCGCCTGGGGCTGATTCTGGGCCCCAGGCATCTGGCTGCCTTTGAGACGTATTACCGCGAGTTGTCGCTGTGGAATCAGCGCTTCAACCTCACCGCGATCAGCGGTTACGAAGAGGTGCAGTGCAAGCACCTGCTTGACTCGCTGAGCTGCATCTTGGCCTTTCCCCAAGACGAGCGTGTCCAGGGAATTCCCGATACCGTGCCCTTGCAGCGACCGGCCCAGCCGCTTCTGGTGATCGACGTGGGGAGTGGAGCAGGTTTTCCTGGGCTCCCGCTCAAGATCATGCTGCCCGATATCAGGATGACCTTGTTGGAGGCTACGGCCAAAAAGATAACGTTTCTCCGGCACATGGTGGAGGAGCTCGGGCTGCCGGACGTAGAGATCATTCACGGGCGCGCGGAAGACCTGGGGCAAGTGGCGGAGCATCGCGAGAGGTATGACCTGGTGGTGGCGAGGGCCGTGGCAACGCTGCCTGTGCTGCTCGAATATTGCTTGCCCTTGTGCCGGGTGGGCGGCCGAGTTGTGGCGCAGAAAGGTGAGGATGTGCGGGAAGAGGTAGAGACGGCCCAGAACGCTTTGAGCATCCTGGGAAGCGCCCTTGTCGATATCAAACCGGTAGTGTTGCCCTGTCTATCGCTGCGTCACCTGGTGGTCGTGGGCAAAATCTCACGAACACCACCCGAATATCCTCGGCGCCCGGGAATGCCCTCCAAGAAACCCCTGTAGAAAGACGGTCCCCTAAGCCTCATCATCCCCGAACAAATCCTTTAGCTCCTGTTCCCAGATATCGCTTAGCGGAACGAACGACCGCTCGACGAACTCGGCTCTAATCTTGGCCAGATATTGGGGAATCTCGAGCTGCGGCAAGGCTCGAGCCAGCTCTTGCATCTTTTCGTCCCAGGCCATGATGAGCGTTTTACTTTGCTCCTGCAGATCGAGCAGATCCAGGCCCAGGTCGAACGTGTAGTTGATCCTGGCCATCAGGTCATACCAGGCCTTGAAATCGTCGGCCACGGCCACGCTGTGGGCGAGGAGTGCGGGTTTGGCGAAATCGTACGATGGCACAAAGGCGTTCAAGCCCGCGAACTCGATGTTTCGCTTTGCGGCTCGATCAGCGAGGAATGTGCCGATGGTCGTGCCGCCCTCATAGTCGGAGAAGCGGATGGCCAGGCGCTCCAGGTCCTTTTTCATGCGCGGCAGGCTATAGACACAGGAGATGTCCCTATCTTTGTCAACGGGCACCGCCCCATACACACCTCCCACTCCGGCAACCCGCTTGATAGACAACTCGTCCACCAGGTCGAGGATGGCGTCGACATACTCTTCAGCGTTGAGATGGGGCTCGTCGCCGAGAAAAATAAAGAACCCGCGTTCATCGTCACCGGAATAGTAGAGCTCATTGCGCGGGCCCTGCATGCTCTCCACCAGGCCGTCCTTTAGCTTGACTGTAGGTCGCAAAAGATGGTGGCCGGCGGGCATCTGGAAGAGATAAAAGCCGTTGGGCGCTATCCGGCCCACGTGGCGAGCTTGCGTTAGCTCTACCAGATAGCGGGGCAACCCGGAAGACACGTTCCCCGCATCGGCCCACTGACGCCACCCGATGATCATGCATCTACCGGGCGGAGGCCGATCCCATAGCTCGACCACACTGCGCATGATGGCGATCTCTCCTTATTCGAAGGGGCCCATAGGCCGGCAACAAGACTCATTCCTAATCTATTATAGGAGGGCCAACCCGCCGAGTCAATCGCCCATTCCTCTTCCTCCCCTTCAACGTTGAGACGTGTAGCCCTTGACACTCCGTCGCCTTGTCCGCATACTAGGCACCAATCAGGGCCACTCGGCAACTTGGCCGTACGAACGTGGTACGGGCTGCCCAATCGGCCCATCAGGAGGGACTGATGGAGAAACACATTACCTACTTTGAGGCCCCTGGCCCCGCCAATACGGCGGCCGTGTTCGATGTGGTCGATGCAGCCCTGGCCGAGACGGGGATCACAAAGATCGTGCTTGCTTCCACCGTCGGCGCCACGGCCGAGTTCGCCATGGATCACTATCGAGACAAAGGGGTGCGGTTGATCATCGTGCCCCACCAGTATGGCTTTAGCGCCACCGGCCAGCGCTTTCCGCAGGCCCTGGTCGACCGCGCCCATGCAGAGGGGCACGAAGTCTACTTTGGCACCATGCTCTTCCACACCGACAAGCTCTTCGGCATGGGCACACCGCAGTGGGTGGCCGAATTCCTGAGGATGTTCTGCCAGGGCGTCAAGGTGTGCGTGGAGATCCTGCTCATGGCTGGGAACTCCGGGCTCGTAGAGATCGGCGAGCAAGTGGTGGTGGTGGCCGGATCGGGCCGCGGAGCCGACACGGCGCTGATTATGAGCGGCGGCACGAGCGCGGACCCCAAGAAGGCGCATATCTCGCAGATTTTGTGCAAACCCCTGTGAATTCTCAGTGGCGATCACTGAACTAGCATTCTAGTTTCTAAGGAGTCCGACGTATGACAATGGGAAATCGCTTGCCGCGCAGCACCCCTGAGGCGCAGGGCATCGCTTCGTCGGCCATCTCGGCCTTTATCGAACAAGCGGAAAAGAGCATCGACGCACTGCACAGCCTGATGCTCTTACGCCATGGCCAGGTGGTGGCCGAGGGGTGGTGGGCGCCCTACGCC
>CAYQDH010000028.1:21351-22025 GCA_964416075.1 uncultured Anaerolineales bacterium
ACATGCTCTTCTCGCTGAGCAAGAGCTTCACCTCGACCGCCATCGGCCTGGCCGTGGCCGAGGGGCGGCTCTCCGTGGATGACTCCGTGCTCTCTTTCTTCCCCGAGGACGCTCCAGCCAAGGTGAGCGCGAACCTCGCGGCCATGCGCGTGCGCCATCTGCTGTCCATGTCCACCGGCCACGCCGAGGATACGACGGGCTACATGAGACGGCGGCGTGATGGCAATTGGGTGCGGGGTTTTTTGGCGCGCCCGGTGAAATACGAGCCGGGCACCCACTTTCTCTACAACACGGGCGCCACTTTTATGTTGTCGGCCATCCTGCAAAAGCTGGTGGGCAGCCGGATGCTGCACTATCTGCAGCCGCGCCTCTTTGACCCACTGGGCATCGTGGGCCCGACGTGGGAGACCAACCCCCAGGGGATCGATACCGGTGGATTTGGGCTGAGCGTCAAGACCGAGGATATCGCCTGCCTGGGCCAGCTCTACCTGCAAAAGGGGGTCTGGAACGGCCAACGTATCCTGTCCGAGGCGTGGGTGCAGCAAGCCACGTCGTTCCAGGTCTCCAACGCGGCGGCCCAGAGCAACCCCGATTGGCAACAGGGCTATGGCTACCAGTTCTGGCGTTGCCGCCACAACGCCTATCGCGGCGACGGCGCCTTTGGCCAATATTGC
>CAYQDH010000029.1:0-21949 GCA_964416075.1 uncultured Anaerolineales bacterium
AGCATTATCCGGACACAGCGGACGGCTCGACGCACCGCCAGAACTCAGTAACGAAGGATAGTGCCCTCGTGTAGCTTGGGATCCTCCAGCACCTGTTCGATGAGATGGTTGCGCCGACCGGAGATGATCTGTACGGCCAGATTAGGCTGCTCCTTCACAACCTCGAAAAGGATGCGCACCTTAGTCAGCATTCCCCCTGTCACGTCGACGCCGAACGATCCGGACAGCATGCGCTCGATCTCGACATAGTTCTGCGAAGTGACCTCTGGGATGAGGCGCACGATAGCATCGCGTTGCGGGTCTCCGGAATAGACGCCCGCCACCTCCCCCGCCACGATAATGCGCTGGGGACGGAGTGAGGCTGCCAGATAAGCGAATATCTGCTCCGTGGAGATGATCGTGCAGCCGCGAACGTCATCGACTGCCACGTCACCATAGACGAGAGGCACAGCGCCATGGCGCAGGACCTCCACCAAGGGGTCGATAGCCAACTCC
The DNA here is from genome assembly GCA_964416075.1 of uncultured Anaerolineales bacterium. Classification (GTDB taxonomy): domain Bacteria; phylum Chloroflexota; class Anaerolineae; order UBA1429; family UBA1429; genus CAYQDH01. The sequence continues at coordinate 496 of CAYQDH010000029.1, forward strand.
ACGAGCTCGCCGCTGTGGCAGCGCGCCGATGCGGAAGGTTGCAGGGACACGGCTCGCACCCCGACGGACAGCAGAGCGTCGGTCATCATGCGGTTGAGGCGCTGAGCCGACGCGCTGGTCTCGGCAAAGCCACGCCAATCCTGGAGATTGCCCTCGCGCACCCTGAACTTGTCGGCCTGAAAATGGCCAAAGGAGCCGCTGCCATGGCCCAGCACAAGATGCAGATCGGGCCTTGCCGCAAGCGCGGCAGCGACCTCTTCCGCCACCCGTGTGATGACTGCGGGGCGCGGCGTCTCGTAGCGGCGCTTGTCTGTAATGAGCGAGCCACCCAGTTTGAGAAAGACGAGTTCAGCCAAGGTGAATGACCTCCCCTTGTACGTGCACGCACATGCCCGTTTTTAGGCGCCCGATATCCACGCGATCGACCATGGGGATGCCCGAGATCAGGGCGCCCACGGCGACGATGGGTTCACTACTGCTGTTGATGATGGCACAGGGCGCCAGGCCCGCTTTGGCCAGCCGGTAGAGGATATACGAGCCCACCGTGCTGCCTTTGCCGGTGGGGAAAATGAGCACCCTTCCTGCCACGGATTGCCCCTCCAGGGGGTGCCCCTTCTCGATGATTCTGCCGCTCTCGGGATCGATGCCGCCAAGAAAGCTGATGGGGCGATCACTAACGAGAGCGATGCCCTCGGCGTCTCCTTCCACAATGGCGCGCCCACGCATAACCTGTGCGTGATCAGACATTCCCCACACCCTCCATGCTAGACGGTTCCCAACAACCCGTCAAGGCCGCACGCAGGCAGGATTCCAGGGAGCCAAAGCGTGCCCTGAGACCGGCATGAGACCAGGCATAGGTAGCCATCTTGGCCGAATTGGTGGCCAGTGTGCGGTAAGCAAGGTCGCTCATGGGCGCCACGATGACACACCCGTCAGCCACGACCTGGCCTCCAGCACTCTCGATGGCCTGGACCAGGCCCAGCGACTGGCCCTCTTCTCGCACCTGTCGAGAGGTGGTGATCCACAGCGCCGTGCGGACGCGCCGGCCTTGCAAGGCATCCGCTATGTGGCGCAACTCGACCATCGAGGCATGTGGGCAGCCGATGGCCACAAGGTCGATATCGGTGACCGGCGTGTTGAGGGCTGACAGAGCAGGCTGCAGAGAGTCGATATCCACCGGGGTAGCGGCATCGAGGAGATCGCTCCGTTGGCGCGCCTCCGGCGTGACGCCACCGATGTGGTAGAGGGCCACAGCCCCACTGGCGGCCATAGCCGCGCCCATCAACTTGAGCGCATCCAAGCGGTCATCCCAAGCATCAAGATGCGCGAGGTCGATGGGTGCCAGGTCGAGACCGGCGAGATAGGGCACGCCATCGCCCACCAAGTGACCAACCAGGTAGCCGAGCGCCGCATATTCGTGCGCCGTGCGCACAGGGCAGCGCACCCGAACATGGTGGGTGGCCCTGCGCTGGGCATCGAGGTGAAAGCCATAGGCTGCCGTGCGGCCCGAGATGGCGGCAGCCAAAGCGCTGGGGCCGCCCTCGCGGTTGGTGCGCGCGCCGAGCACTGAATTGGCGAACACGACAGCCGAGGACTCGCTCCAGGCGATGTGCTCGCCGTAAGCGGGCACGTTCCCCACCAGATAGGGGGTGCAGGTGCAGGTAGGACGCACGCCCATGGACTCATAAATGGCCACCGTTTCTACCTGTTTGGCAGCGAACGCTTCTGAGATGCCCATCCTGCGCCAAGCCTGCAGGTCCATGCCCGCGGGGTTGAGCGTGGTGGGGACGCGCACCGCGGCACCCTGGGCCGCCCAATCTCGGAGGAACTCCAGCCCAGCGTCGCCGAGATTGCGGTAGCTGACTCCTGCCACCTGTACGCTGCCCACAGGAACCAAACGGTCGGCCTCGTAGATGCGCCCCAGGGTGACGATGATCTGCATGGCACGCTGGACAGCCGGCCCGGCTTGGCCAGACAGGAGGGCACAGTCATCAGCGGTGAGGTTCATTGGGTGGAGGCTCCTGAGACAGGTAAGGGCATGGATGAAGAGCGGGCCGGGAGCCCCACCCTCTTGGGGAGAGCGCGGGCAGGATGCCCGCGGTACAGGGAGGAGCGGGCCTGGAGCCCCGCGGTCCGGGTGGGCGGGATCATGAGCTGGAATCCTTGCTAGGGAAATAGAGGGACAGGTCGATATCTCCATAGTGAACGACCTGATAGTCATCTGAGCGAGATGGGCCGGTGGGCGTGTCCCAGTGGATGGTAGCATCCAAGCCCATCTTGGCGGTGCGAGATTTGGCCCCGGGGACGTGGTGCGCAGATGGGTCGAGGGAGCTGCTGGGTTGGTCGTGGTAGACCAGGAGGTCGCGATCGGCCTGAAAGCGGGTGGCGATGGCCCATTCGACCTGTTCCATGTTGAACAAATCCACATCCTCGTCGACGACGATCACGTGCTTGAGCGAGGAATGACCTCGGAACGCTGCTTCGACGGCCAGGCGTCCGTCGTCGGGGGAGGTCTTGCGAATCTGCACCACCGCGTGGAGCCAATACCCCCCTCCCGGAGTGATCGCCACATTGACGCAAGGGCAGACACGGCTCACGGCATCGTAGATGGTTGGCTCACGGGGCAAGCCCATGAGCAACTTGTGCTCATAGCCTCCGGGCAAGAGGGCCTGGTAGAGGGGGTCACGGCGATGCGTGATGCGCTGCACAACAAAGTAAGGCTGCTGCCGCACAAAATCGCGGGTGCGCGTGAGATCCACAAAGGGTCCCTCGGGTCCCAGGTCCTGGGTGAGGTAACCCTCCAGGACGATCTCGGTCTCAGCGGGGACCTGCAGATCGAGGCCCACAGCCTGGACGGTGGGGGTAGGCCGCAGGGCGTTGGCGATGGCCAGCTCATCCACGCCGGGCGCGGGAGACATGGAAGCGGCAAGCTGCACAGCCAGCGGGGCGCCGACGCACATGGCAATGGACAGGTTGCCACCCGCTTCTCGCCAGGCCGTATGCAACCCACGCCCCTCCACCAAGCGAGCCGTGAAGGTGCGGGGACCCACGCGCATGAGCCTGTGAAACGAGAGGTTGCGTCCCAGGCGGGGATTCATCACCACGGCCACCGCAGAGGTCACATAAGGACCACCATCCTCGGCAAAGTGGGTGAGGATAGGCAGCCCGTCCAGGTTCACATCCTCGATGATGACATCCTGACAAGGGGCGTGATCTAATTGCACAGGGGAAACAGGGGCACGCAGGGCGCGCACCATGGTCGAAAGCAGGTCGCCCTCGGCCACACCAAGGGCCAGGGCCAGATAACGCCGGCGCGAGCAGACGCCAGCCACCACTCGGCCGGGCCATCCGGGCACTGATTCGAAGATGGTGAGCTTTTCGTCCAGTGCGTGAACCAGATTGGCCATCTCGAGATAGGGTTCGACAGGGCGCTGGATACGAGTGATCCAGCCCTCACCATCCGCAGCAGCCAGGAATTCTCTAAGGTTCACGTTGTCCGTCTACCTGTTCTACGGTTCCCCGAACGATGCGATAGTAGTCCAAGTCGTCAGGAACGATGGTATTGGGAAAGATGGTGCGCGCCTCGCGCAGGACATCGCGTTCGGCATAGCGCCGGGAAAGGTGCACCAGGAACAAGTTCTTGACACCGGCCTTGGCTGCCAGCTCTGCGGATTGGGCGGCCGTAAGATGGCCAAAGCGCGCGGCCATTTCGGCCTCATCGGAGGTATAGGTGGCCTCGATGACGAGGGCATCCGCATCGCGGCACACGTCCACGAGATCATCGGTGCGGCCCGCATCGCCCACATGCACGAGCTTGGTGCCGGGGACGTAATCTCCCAGCACCTGCTCCGGCTGGATCACCGTGCCATCGGCCAAGGCGATCGGTTGGCCCTGCACCAGACGCTTGCGCTCAGGGCCACGAGGGACACCCAGACTATTGGCTTTATCTTCGAGGAAGGGGCGCCGCCCCTTTTCTTGGAGCAAGTAGCCAAAACAGCCGGGGCCGCGGTGCGATACGGGAAAAGCAGAGATGGACATCGTGTCATCTTCCCAGATGACACCGGGCAAGATGGGAACGAACATGATGTCCATTTCCACTTCGCCGCCACGGAGAACGACTTTCATAAGGTCTTCAACACGCTGGAGGGCCCACTGACCGCCATAGATGGTCAGGCTAGACATGGACTCCCAACGTGAAAAGGTGGACATGAGCCCACCGAGGCCCAGGATATGATCCAGGTGCCCATGCGTCAAGAGGATCTTGTCGAGCTTGCGAAAGCCGATGCCACTGCGCAAGAGCTGCCGCTGCGTGCCCTCACCGCAATCGATAAGAAAGCGCTGATTGCGATAGATGGCCAGGCTGGAGGCGAGGCCACGATCCACCGAAGGCGCCGAGGCCGAAGTCCCCAAAAATAGCACATCAAACATGCACGGAACCGTCCTTAATCCACGCCCTATGCGGACAATGAGCCAGCACGGATGGTGGAGATTGTAAAAGTCCATCACACCGAGAAACGTGCGAGGAGACAGCGTCGAACCGTCTCCTCGACCTGAATCGTCCGATTGCGGCCGCATGGCGCACCACAGTGGCGGGCCAGATACTGGCGCGCACCATCTAGCCATGACGCGGCTACAGTTCTTTGCCCATAACCATGATAGGGGACATGACCGTATAGCCAAGGCGCTCATACAGGGTGCATGCCGCCTCGTTATCCCGAAAGATCAGAAGATTGACTTTCAGGCAACCCCTGGCTTGTAGCCGTCGCTCGACCTCTTGGACCAGTGCCGTGGCGATCCCATGTCGGCGATAGGCCGGATGCACGGCCAGATGGTGTAGCCAACCTCGGCGCCCATCCCAAGCCCCGATAATGACCCCGACGATATGCCCGTCTTGCTCCGCAACGAGAAAGAGATCGGGGTCCCGCGTCAGCTTTTTCTCGACTTCCTCGGGTCGATCGGACGGCCTGAGGGACACGCCCGTTCCCGCGCCGGCCCACAGGCCGAAAACGGCCTCGTAATCCTGCATGGCGAACGGGCGGATCAACACCAGGTCACTCGTCCAATCCCACGACGACCCGCCAGGGTCCGTAGATGCCATCCTCGGTGACGCCATAGTAGACGTGCACGTTCCCCTGCTCATCGCGTTGTACCAGATCGTAATGGTTCCGACCCGCCCGCAGATATTTGTGCCACAGGCCATAGCTGCCCACCCAGGTTACCTTGTCCGGGCTAAAGGTGTGCTTTTCCTTCAGAGCGATGGCATAGCTCCACAAGCGACGCGCCGAGGCGCGGGTGACGTTGTGCACGCGATTACCGTCGCGCAGGTCGGACATGGTGTGGTACATGGTGCCCTGGCGTTCCTCCGAAGCCACGATCTCTACGCCTGTGCGCGGGCGATCGGGCGGCACGGGGAGCTGGGGGCTAGGCTCGGGCGCGGCTTCTTCCTCCTGCGGCGCAGGACTCTGCGCCTGGGGTGCGGGCGCAGATCGCGCGGGGGCCTCGACGCGTGGGGTGCGTCGCCTTTCGGGCCTCTTTTGAACGGCCGGCGGCGTGGGGCGAGCGTCCTCTTTGGCCGCCGCAGTGTCTAGCGCATCTTCCAGCGCGGCGACCTGTTGTGGGCTCGCCATCTGAGCACGTTTGATGAGAGCGACGATCTCATCGCGCATAGCCAGGCTGGTTTCGGCCTCTTGGCGCAGATAGATCTGGCTGCCTTCCAGGACATAGGGGGGATCCTCGCCCTTGGGCACAGTAACCCGCACAATGGTCTTACCCAGGCTATTCAGGGTACCCAGGCCGATCGTGATGGGGGGGGTAACCTGGCGCTCGACCTCCAGCTTGATCTCGTCCATCACCTCTTCGGGCTTGTCCAACCCACGAGTTGGGACTTTGCGGTTAGGGCTCACCCCCACGTAAATGGTGCCCCCATTGGTATTGGCTAGGGCGACCACATCCCGCACGACGGCATGGAGCCTTCCACCCTGGCGCGTAGCCTGTTCGTGGAAACTCTGCACGATGCTGGGACCCTCTTTGCGCGCCGCCTCGACAAAGTCAAAGACCTCGGCGGAACGATTATAAGGGCGGGTGCGAGCAAAGTCATCACCGAGGAAGAGCTCCTTGAGAGCAGGGAAGCTGACCTCTGGAAGGAGCACCTCTGTCGCGCGCTCCCCTACCCCTGTGGTGTGATGCCCGCCGGGCACACCATGGATGCGGTGGGCGTCTGAGCCTTGGATGCAATGCATGCGTCGCGGGTACTGGGGCTTGGAGCCATTGAAAAAAGAGGCTGTGGTGCGCCTCTTTTTGGTGTCCAGGTCGGTCACTTCCAGGGCATGGAGATTGGGATCCTGGGTGTAGGCGATACGTGTCTGGCCACCGAAATCGAGGCCGAACATGGCAACACCGCTATTGGAGTTGGCATGGGGAGCTATGACCAGGGCTCCTGCCTCGGCCAGGATATGATAGGCGGTCAAGACGTCGCTGGTGGGACCAACCTCCGTCTCACCCGTCTCCAACGATCTAAGAGGGACATTGAGCTTGAGCAGAAGATGCTCGAGGGAGCGCACGGGCATATCTTGGTCAAAGACAGCCAGGATATGGAATCCAAAGGTCGCCGTGAACTCGAGGCCAGGCAGAACGAGCAGCTTTTCCTGGAGGCGCTGATACTCGCGCAGCTTGTCCTTTTCCTCGGCTCGCAAGCGCCCGCTGGCATCCCAGCGCTGCAGATCGGATATCTCTTGCATCATAGCGGCGTAACCCGCCACCGTATTGTGGTCGGTAAAGGCGATAATCTCTACACCCTCGGCCTCGGCCTTTTTGAGGACATCGAGATAAGAAGCATCGCGGTCCTCAAAATCTCTGGAGCCCGGGGTGTGGATGTGGAGATCCATGCGGTGCCAGGACATTTTCTCACGGCCACCGTGGCCGTTCGCCTCGCTCCCGTTGGGACCAGATTTGGTTCTTCTAGATCTAGGCATTCAGTTCCTTTCAGGTACCTATAGCAAGGTCCCCGAACGCTGCCTGAAAGACCTGCTCCACCCGGTCTACAAGGATGAATTCCATCTCATTGCGTACTTGTTCGGGTAATTCCTCTAAATCGTTTTCGTTTCGCCTGGGCAGACAGACCCTCTTGAGACCCGCGCGATGAGCGGCGAGGATCTTTTCCTTGATGCCGCCGACGGGAAGGACCTGGCCACGCAGGGTGATCTCACCTGTCATGCCCAACTCGCTTGAGACGGGCACTCCCTTGAGCAAAGAGGCAAGGGCTGTGGCCATGGTGACTCCAGCCGAGGGGCCATCCTTGGGAATCGCGCCCGCGGGGACGTGAAGATGGATGTCCAGCTTTTCGAACATCTCCTCGTCGATGCCAAGCTCTTGGGCCTTGGAACGGACGTAGCTAAGCGCCGCCTGGGCCGATTCGCGCATCACATCGCCCAACTGGCCGGTGAGGGTAAAGCCCTTGCTGCCCCGCATGCGGGTGGCCTCGATAAAGAGGATGTCACCGCCGGAGGGGGTCCAGGACAATCCCGTGGCCACGCCGGGGATTTGGGTGCGCTCGGCCACCTCGTGGAAATAGGGAGGCCGGCCAAGGTAATCGGAAAGAGCCGCCTCGGTGATCGTTACCGACTGGGCGGCGCCCTCAGCCACGCGGGTTGCGACTTTGCGACAGGCCGTGCCGATCTGTCGCTCCAACTCGCGCACACCCGCCTCACGGGTGTACTCGCGGACGATACGCGCGAGAGCCCCATCCTCGAAGGTGACCTCCGAGGGACGCAGGCCATTCTCCTTGATCTGGCGAGGGATCAGGTAGCCACGGGCGATGTGCAGTTTCTCCTGCTCGGTGTACCCCGAAAGCTGGAGAATCTCCATGCGGTCTCTCAGTGGAGCAGGGATGGTGTCCAGGATATTTCCCGTCGTAATGAACATCACCTGTGAGAGATCAAAGGGCACATCGAGATAGTGATCGCGGAATTCGCGATTTTGCTCAGGGTCCAATACCTCCAGAAGCGCCGACGAGGGATCTCCTCGATAATCCGCGCCGAGCTTGTCCACCTCATCCAACATAAAGACGGGGTTACGCGTACCGACACGACGAATGGCCTGGATGATGCGGCCGGGCATGGCGCCAATGTAGGTGCGCCGATGACCACGAATCTCTGCCTCGTCGTGCACGCCACCCAAAGACTGCCGGATAAACTCCCGCCCGAGGGCTCGGGCGATGGACTTGCCCAGGGAGGTCTTGCCCACGCCTGGAGGACCGACAAAACAGAGGATGACCCCCTCGCGCTCTTGCCTAATATAGTCGTTCGTCTCCGGCTGCTCCGTGGGCTGGCCGGCGCGCTCCTGGCGCAGTTTTCGCACGGCTAGAAACTCGAGGATGCGTTCCTTGATGCGCTTCAGGTCGTAATGGTCCTCATCGAGCACCTGGCGGGCACGGGTGATATCCAGGTTGTCGGTGGTTCCCACCTGCCAGGGCAATTCAGTCAACCAGGCCAGGTAGGAGCGTATTACAGAGTACTCTGCTGCTGCGGGAGGCAGCTTGGCCAATCGATCCAGTTCCCGCAATGCCTCCTTATGAGCCTCTTCGGGCATTCCCGCCGATTCGATCTTTTCGCGGAGCTCGCGAACTTCGACGGCATGCTCATCTTCGTCGCCCAATTCCTTCTGGATAGCCTTCATCTGCTCGCGCAAAAAGTACTCTCGCTGCACCTTCTCGATGCCGGATTGGGCATCGGTCTGGATCTTTTTGCCCAGTTCCAGCACTTCGACTTCACGGGTCAGCACCTTGGTCAGGAGACGGAGCTTGTCTGAGACCTGATCAAGTTCCAGTATCTCCTGTCGCGTGCCCATCTCCATGCGGGTGCTGGTGGCGATCATATAGGCGAGCTGCCGCGGATCCTCTGTGCTGAGGACATTGGAGACTGCATCTTCCGGCAGATAGGCGGCCAGGCCCACCAAACGCCGAAAGAGGTCTGTCACACTGCGCACCAGCGCTTCCATCTCTACACCACTAAAGGCCACATCGGGAACCATGGTGACCCTGGCGCGCATGTAGGGCTCGCTCTGCGTGAAATCGACGATACGAATGCGCTCCAAGCCCTGCACGATGATGTGCAACGTACCATCTGGGGTACGGGCGAGGCGATGAATGGTGGCCATGGTGCCTATCTCGTGAAGATCGGCGGGGCCTGGCTCCTCGACCTCCGGGTTTTTGAGAGCCACCAGGGCGACCATACGATCGGCCAAGACGGCATCGTCAACTAGGCGCACAGAGCGTGGCTTTTGTACGACCAGTGGAAACACTGTAAGAGGAAAGATCACGGTATTCTTGAGTGGAAGGATTGCCAGCTCCCTCATTGAAAGAGGAGCTTCCTCCACACGGTCTGGCTGTGCTTCCGACACTTCCATATTCACCCCACTATGGGAGCACGCGTGCTGCGCCACAGGGCAAAAGCACGGACGCCCCCTCTCTTTCTTTATGGCTATGCTAACCTATCGAATCTGTGGCTCTCTATTCCTGCACCCGTACGGGCACTCGACGCTGTCTCACTTTGGGAAGCTTGACGAAGAGAAAGCCCTGTTCGTAGGTTGCCTCTATCTCAGATTGCTCCAAGGGCCAACCGATGCGCACATCGGTGCGAAAATCGCCGTAGCTGATCTCCATATTCTGGTAGACCAGTTTACCCACGGGATCGCGGCGTTGGCCGGTTATCGTCAGCGTGTGGTCGTTAAAGCTAAGCTGGAAATCCTCTTGTTGCATTCCGGCGATCTCCACCTTGACCACGAACTCGTCGTCCGTTTCATAGACATCGGTAGGCGGCCGCCAGATTCTGCGGCGACGCACGGTGTACCAGTCGTACGGACTGGAGAAGACAAGGTAGCCCTGGCCGGTAGAACCCCGGCCAGTTTCGTCCTCACTGCTTGCCATCAATTGAAGGCCCATACTCGTAATCCCTTTGTCATAAGACGAGCAATCATCGACAATATTTTACCACATTCGTCAGGAATACTCAAATAAAAATAGGCCTACGAGGACGCAGGCCTGTTGAGCCTAAAGGGGTGCGGGTTGCCACTGAGCAATCTAGTCACCCAGGGCGTCCCGCGCCATGGAGTACGAAGAACACTATGGTCTGCTCGAGCTAGCAGAGATCCTTCGGGGTCCCCCAGGATGACGGATGTCACTCGGAGCAGCCTAGTCACTGTGGCTGTGCAGCTGGACCACCGTGATACCGTCGCCGCCTTCGGCAAGAGCGCCAGCACGAAAGGAGCTGACCAGGGGATGGTTGGTCAAGTACTGGCGAACCACCTCTTTGAGCACGCCCATTCCTTTGCCATGGATAATATGTACCCAGGGCAACCCGGCCAGATAGGCATCATCCAGATATTTGCCCAGGAGAGGCGCAATCTCTTCGGCACGCCGGCCCCGCAGATCGATCTCAATCCCTGGCGATTCGACCTGTGGTCGCCGCACCACGATCTCTTCACGGGCCGTCTCGCGCTGGGGACGAGAGCGAAACTCGAGGATGCTGGGGCGGGTGCGCAAGCGAAAGCCGCCCACGCGCACCTCAGCCTCCTGGGCGCCGAGGCTGAGCAGCTCGCCCTGCTGGGCCAGGGTGGTCACATAGACGGTATCGCCCACCTGCAGTGGCTTGGCAGTGGGAGACGGAGGGGGCTCCACGGGCTCGAGCGGGGCCATTTCTTCGGCCATGGCTTCGACGGCGGCGGCAACCTCCTTGACGACGGGAGAGGATCCACCCTCTTGGAGCAAAGTCAGGCGCAGGCGGCGAATCTCGGAACGCACACGCTCCAGATCGCTGCGCGCTTGGTCGCGCGCACGATCGAGGATTTGGACACGAGACTCTTCCAGCTCAATCTGCTTCTGTCGCAGTTCTCGTTCCAACTGTTGGACCTGCTTGAGGCGCTGCTCGGCTTCTTGTCGTGCGCGCTCGGCCCCGTCGTTGGCTTCTTTGACGCGCGCCAAAAGGGTATCGGCTTGCTGGTCCTCGGGCGAGACCAAGGCCTGGGCCTGCTCGATAATCGATTCATCGAGTCCCAAGCGCCTGGCGATGGCCAGCGCATTGCTTCGCCCGGGCAAGCCAATGACCAGGTGGAACGTGGGGGAGAGGGTATCCACATCAAACTCGACGCTGGCATTTTGAACACGCGGCGTGCTAAAGGCAAACATCTTGAGCTCGGCGTAGTGGGTCGTAGACAAGGCCAGGCAGCCGCGCGAGATGAGCGTGTGAATGACCGCCTGGGCCAGGGCGGAACCTTCCACAGGATCTGTTCCGGCGCCCAGCTCGTCGAGCAGGACGAGCGAGCTGTTGTCAGCATGATGCAATATGTCGATGATGTGACTCATATGCGAGGAAAAGGTCGACAGGCTCTGCTCGATGCTCTGCTCGTCGCCGATATCGGCATAGATACCCCGAAAGACGGGAAGGCGAGACCCTTCAGAAACGGGGATATGCAGGCCAGCTTGCGACATGGCAGCCAAGAGCCCGACGGTTTTGAGGCTTACCGTCTTGCCGCCTGTATTGGGTCCGGTAATCAATAGCACGGTAGCGTTGGCGCCCAGGTAGACATCAATCGGCACGACCGTGTCTTGTGGCAGGAGGGGATGCCGCGCCCGGATGAGGTTGAGCGGGTGTTCCCAGGGCTGCGCCACAGCGTCAGCCTCGGCCGTGGGCCACGAGGCAGTGACCAGCTCCGCCGGAAAGGCTCGCAGGTGGTAACTGTAGCGCCCCTTGGCGAGGGCCAGGTCCAACTCGGCCAAGATTTCCACATTGCGGGTGATGGTATCGGATTCGCGACCGACGAGCCCGGTCAGCTCCAGCAGGATGCGCTCGATCTCGCGCTGCTCAGCCAATTGCAGCTCGCGCCAGCGGTTGTTCAGCTCAACCGTCTCTAGGGGCTCTATAAAGAGGGTGGCACCACTGTTGGATTGATCATGAACGATGCCGGGGATGCGTCCACGATATTCGATCTTGAGAGGTATGACATAGCGTCCGTTGCGCTCGGTGATGATCGGCTCCGACAAAAGGCGACCACTCTCCCCAGCCGTGACGATGCGGCGCAGGCGCTCCATCAGGCGATCGCGGGAGATGAGGATCTCGCGGCGTATGCGGGCCAGATCGGCGCTGGCGCCGTCCAGGACGCGCCCGTCGTCATCCAGGCAACGCCCAATCTGATCGATCAACTCGGGCAAAGGCTGCAGATCGCCGGCGGTGCGCCCCAAAAGAGGGTACTCGGCCTCGAGGCGAGCCAGCAGGATGCGCAGCGAGCGAGCGCTAATCAGCGTATTGCGAATGTCCAGCAATTCGGTCGGTTGGAGCATGTGTTCCAACTGGGCGCGGCGCATGAGCGGGCGCACATCGTGCGCTCCGCCGACGCTCACGTCGACGCGACTAGCGAGCAGCCCCTTGGCTTCGGTGGTCTCGCGAACGCGCCGACGAACCTCGTCCAGCTCGTCCGAAGGCCGGAGCCCCAGGGCCAGTTCTCGGCCAGCTGAGAAAGAGGTGTGCTCGGCCAATTGCGCCGTGATTTTGAAGAACTCGAGCGTGGCAAGATAGCGATCATCCATCGATGGGTGTCCAGTTCTGACAGAATCGCCCCCTGGCTGTAGACCGTCTTGGTATTGGGGCGGCAGGAAGGCTGAAGATATGTCTATTCCCAGCTCATCCCGGAGCCCATTATACCATCATTTCCACGAACGGGCCTTGTCGTGACATCAAGGCCTATCGCTCGTATCTTTTGTTTCGTGTCGCCCATGGCGATACCCCGTAGGGCCGGAGGGGTTTTACTTGTGTTATCTGTGCCACTGCTATATCATGCAGTGGTTTGAGAGACCTCGTACACATATCTTGGAGGAGTGGTCTATGTTTTTCGAGCTCAGGCAGTATCGTACCAAGCCCGGCCAGCGCGAACGATGGGTCAACTTTATGGAAGAGGTGATCATCCCTTTCCAGGTTTCGAAGGGGATGGTTATCGCCGGGAGCTTTACCGGCGAAAAAGAAGATGACCTGTACGTTTGGGTCCGTCGCTTTGACAGCGAGGAACAGCGCGAGCAATTGTACAAGGACGTATACCAGAGCGACTTTTGGCGCAATGAGGTCGCTCCGCAAGTAGAAACGATGCTAGACCGGGAAAAGATCGTGGTTACTCGCCTGGTGGCGACGCCCAAGTCGGTTCTGAGATAGTACTGACGCACCCTGCTACTACACTGCGGCACTGCAAGTCCAAAGGGTCTTGCAACGATCCTCAGGGGGCCATGATGGGTGAATCCGTGTGTGATGGTCCAAGCCATCCGCTCTCGTCCGCAGTTTTACGAGTTCTGGCGTATGGTGATGTATTCTCTTACCCGCTAACGGTCGATGAGATCCTGCAAAAGCTCGAAGTGGCGGCCACTCGAGCGGATGTCCTGCAAGCGCTCCAGTCTGATCCCTGGCTACAGAAGAGAGTGGCTTGGGAGCCGCCGCTGGTGGCCTTGGCCAACCGGGAAGAGTGGTTCAGACGGCGGCAGGACCGCGAGCAGGCCAACCGCGAGCTGTGGCTCCACGCTCGCCATTATGGACGATACTTGGCCATCATCCCTTTCGTGCGGATGGTGGCCGTTACTGGGGCTCTGGCGGTTGATAATGCCCCGAATCGCGACGATGACATCGATTACCTGCTGGTGACGGGGGCCGGTCGCCTGTGGCTGGCCCGTTTTTTGGTGGTCATTCTGGTGCGCTTGGTCGCCTGGCGGGGCGTGCACATCTGTCCCAACTACCTGCTCAGTATCGATGCCGTCGACCAGTTTGAGCGCTCCTTTTTCACCGCACACGAGCTGGCCCAAATGGTGCCCCTGTTCGGCTTGGACATCTATGAGAGGCTGGTACAGGCCAACGCGTGGGCCAAGAGCATCCTACCCAACGCATTTGGGCACCATGGATACCATCGAGAGATCGTCCCACCAAGGGGATTGCACTGGGCGAAAAGGGCCGTCGAGGTTCTGCTGGTCGGGGCCTTGGGGGACACGCTAGAGCGACTCGAGCGTACCAGGAAAATCCGGCGGCTGAGCCGCCGGGCCAAGGATGCACAGGCGCGCGAGGCCCGTTTCTCGGCCAGATACTGTAAGGGCCACATGGATGATCATGGCAGCTCGATAGAGCTCGCCTACGCAGAGCGCGTTGAGTGCGCCAAGGTAACGATAGTTGGTCGGAAAGTGAGTGAGTAGGGTGTCGATCGATATTCTGCTTGTAAATCCTCTTTACCTCTCAAAGGACCCAGTAGAGCAACGCCTGATGACGCCCTACTTTCCCCTGGGCCTGTTATACCTGGCGGCGACTCTGCGCGATGCGGGCTATCGTGTAGGGATCTATGACGGGACATTCCAGACCGATTTCGATGACTTTGGCAAGGCGCTGGATGAAAGCCATCCGGAGGTCGTGGGATTTGGCGTGCTTGGCACAGTGCGCTCCAATGCTCTGAAGCTCGCGTCGATGGCCGTTTCGCGAGGGATGAGCGTGATCATGGGCGGAGCGGACCCCACAGCAAGGCCCGAGAGCTACCTGTCTTTTGCGCAGGATGGCCAATACCCGGTCGATTTTGTGGTGGTCGGTGAAGGCGAAGAGACGATCCTGGAGCTGATGCCCGCCCTGCTCAAGAGGGAGGGGGCGCCGCCCTTGACGGGAATACGAGGCCTGGCCTACCGCAGCGAGGCGGGCGAGGCTGTTCGTACGCCAGCACGGCCATTGCGTAAGAACATCGATGAAATCCCCTTTCCCGCTCGGGAGCTGCTGGACATCGAGGCGCATCGGCGCGCCTGGCGCACGGCGCACGGGTTCTACTCTCTCTCGATCATCGCCAGCCGTGGCTGCCCCTACGAATGCGCGTGGTGCCAAAAGGGAGTTTTCGGGCGCAGCTACCGCCCCCGTGCAGCCGAGAGTGTGGCCGAGGAGATGCGCCAGATCAAGGTGCTGTACCACCCCGACCAGTTGCGCATTGTTGATGATGTGACGGGGATCGATCGCCGGTGGGTGAAGCGCTGGCGCGATGCTGTGCTCGAGAAAGACGCGACGATCCCGTTCGAGTGCCTATCGCGGGTCGACCTGGTCGACCGGGATGTCTTGGGATGGCTCAAGGACGCGGGGTGCGTGCGAATCGCCTTTGGAGCAGAGTCCGGCTCGCAAAAGGTGCTGGATGCCATGACCAAAGGGACGCGGGTGGAGGAGATCTACCGAGCCGCCGAACTGTGTCATGAATTGGGCATCGAGGTCTACCTGTATATCATCGTTGGATACCCTGAGGAGGAATGGAAAGATATCCAGGCCACAGTGCGCATGTTGCGGCAGACCCTTCCCGATCAGTTCAGCTCGACCATCGCCTACCCGTTGCCAGGCACCAAGTTCTACGAGCGAGTCCAGGATCAACTGGCCGAGAACCCCGATTGGACTTACACCGCCGAGAACCGCTTACTCCATCGCGGGCGCTATAACACGCGGTTCTACCGGTGGGTACAGAGATGGCTACACCTGGAGTGGCAGCAGGCCAGCCTGCGAGCAGGGCGTATACGCCTGGGGTTAGGCGCCAGAATCCACGCTGAGGCAGGTGTCTGGGCGGCCAGGCTGGTGGTGCATATCCTGCGCCACGTGTCCTCAGGCGCAGGTGTGCTTACGGCAGCCTCTCCAGGCCAGTGAAACACCCGATGTTGCAGCGCATGCACCTCCCGGCCCGCCGCTTACTCCTGCTTTGGAGCTTATTGTCGGCCATGCTATGCGGCTGCACTGAACCGGCCGGCAGCGCGCAGCAAAAGGCACCAGGCCATCTTTTTCGAGCCACGGACAAGCCCGTCGTCTCTTCCCCCGTAACGTACGACTGGGACCGCGATGGCGTCCTGGAAATTGCCATCGGCTCCTGGGACGGCTACTTGTACCTGGTGGATAGGAGCCTGCAAGACGTCAGTGGCTGGCCAAAGCGCAGCTTACGAGGGTATTTTTCGAGCCCCGCCCTGGCTGATCTCAATGGGGACGGCATGCCAGAGATCGTCGTGGGCTCGGACGTGGGCAATGTGTATGCCTGGCAATTCGACGGGCAAGCCATGGATGGCTTCCCGGTCCGGCTTGGCTATCGGGTGTGGGCCTCGCCCAGCATTCTGGAAGGGGGCCTCATCGCCATTCCGGACCGCTACGCCATGAGGATACTGGACCAGCGTGGTCGTCCGGTGCAGGGATGGCCCCAGCGCATGCCCGACTGGGCCGATGCAACGGCGGCGCTGGGGCCCGATGTGGTCGCGGTCACCACGCTAACCACGGGACGCAAGAGCGGTGGTTCGTTGTGCGCCTGGCACATGGATGGTACGCCCTATCCCTGGTCGCCCCTGGCATGGAAGATGGATTCCGACTCTTCGCCTGCCCTGGCGGACATCGACCGGGATGGTCGAGTAGAGATCATCGCAGGAGACGATGAGGGCCTGCTGCATGTGGTCGACCTGGATGGGCGAGAGCTGCCGGGCTTTCCCGGGCGTGCGGAAAGCTTGATCGAAGGGTCTCCGGCCATTGGCGATCTCGATGAGGATGGATACCCGGAAATCGTGGTGGGATCCTGGGACGGTCGCGTGTACGTGTGGAACCACCTAGGAGAGGCTCTCCCCGGATGGCCCATCCAGGTAGGGGATCATGTGATCAGCTCGGCGGCCCTGGTGGACCTGGACGGCGATGACAGATTGGATATCGTCGTTGGCTCCAAGGATTCCCACGTATACGGCTGGACTGCGAGGGGCGAGCCGCTTCGCGGTTTCCCCTTGGCACTGGGCGCTGCAGTACATTCATCTCCCTGGGTGGGCGACCTGGAAGGAGACGGACGGGCCGATATTGTGGTGGGCAGCAATGCCGGCATTCACATTCTGCAGGATGTGGGAACGCTTGGCAGGCAAGCATGGCCCATGTTCCACCGCGATGTCCGTCGCAGTGGCAGCGTACCATGAAGCGAGGTTCTCGCCTGGGACGGGCTTGTGTGGCCGGTGTCGGACTAGCACTGCTGGCATGGTTCACTGTAGCAGAGATCATCGAGCCGCACTGGACGCTGGCCCCGGCCGCGATGATCTTGCCGCGTACAGCGCCTCTGGAGATCCCGGCTACGGAGAGCACGTCATTGCGGCTCTATGCGGATCCACGGCCGCACGTGGGCAAGATCACTGGACTGCAAAAAGGACTGGTTTGGGTTGCCCAAGGGCGGGAGTTGATCGAGGAGGGGTACGGCTTTGGATGTCCCATCGTAGAGATAGAAGGAAGGAGTTATAACTCTCGTCACGCGGAGACGGAGGTGATCTCCACAGAGAATGGGGCCCGCCTGGTGAAGCGTTATCGCATCGATACGGGTGATACGCCGATCCGCTTCTTACGGCGCAAATATCGCCCCGTGCCGTCGCAGGGTGTGGTGAGTGTGACCTATGACATGCAGCTGCCGGGGATCATCGATATTGAGGCTGATTTCACCCAGCTCAAGGGCGCATGGCAGCGCGTGTACCTGATGAATGAGCAAGGGGCGGGGGTTTTCCGCTATTACCGCGATGAGCGCGGGACACGCTACGAGCCACACGAGGTGGGCATCTGGGACACGGGCAGCACCGGACAGGCGTGCTTTGAGACTGCGGATGGCCAATACGCGTTTTGCGTGCAGCCGGGGCAGGCGGATGCGGTCCATTTCGGACGAGAACGATATCTACAGTACAACTGGCGAGGGATCTATTATCTATCGTGGGCGGGCATCGATCTGGTGGTCGATGGACCACGAGATAGCTATCGCTATCGGGTGATTCTGTTGGCGCGTTAAGTGTCGTATGGCTGTATTCTGCTTGTCTACCGATGGCCATCGAGGCCAAGATTGGGAAGCCAGTGGTCAAACAGCGAGAGGCAGAACTGTGGAACACCCGGCTGGGGAAATGGCTGGGGGGCAGCAGTCGCCTGGCCTTTGGGTTGACCTACGTGTTATTCTTCAGCACCCCCTCATGGATTCATGGCACTTTTTCGCTTTACCCGTTGGTTATCCTGTCTCTCACCGATAAGGTATACTCTATAGGCGTTGCCGTCGTGCTGCCTGTTCTGGCGCTGGTTACAGGGATAGCGGGATGGGCGAGCGGCACAACGAGACAGGTGTTACATTTCCGGCAGATGACCCTTGCCGTAGCGAGCCTAGGCCTACTGGTGCTCATCCGCGCCTGGCCGGCCCAGGCGCTTCTCGCCTCGGTGACGGCCAGCGTGGCCATAGGGCTATTCTGGCTCGCCTACTTGAACACCATCACCAATCCACACGAGCTCGACATCGTAGTCGCCTTCACCGTCCTGCTCCTATGCCAGGGGATCGTGGGGACCAGCCAGTTCCTGTTGCAGCGCTCCGTTGGGCTCGGTCTGCTGGGCGAGCTGACCCTACGTCCAGAGGGCAAGTTGGTGAGCGTCGTGGAGATAGGCGCAACACGCTGGCTGCGCGCCTATGGCTTGACGGGGCATCCCAACTTGCTGGGCGGATACCTGGTTATATGGCTGCTGGTGTGCCTGGGACAGGCGAGGAAAGAGCGGAGCATGCGGACCAGCTTTCCAGGCGTTGTGCTCTGGCTGGCGCTGGCCACGGGGATGATGGGGGTATTCTGCTCGTTTTCACGCTCGGCCTGGCTGGGATTGGCGCTGGGCTTGGTCTATTTCGGCGTGCTGGAGCGCAGGCGCGTGGCGGCCATGCGGCGCCGGTGGGGTGGCGATGGGCTAGTTCGGGATGGCCTGAGTGGTCCTGGCTTGGGCCAGGATCGGCCTCGCGATTGGCGCGTGGTGGCTGCTGCCCTAGTCCTGTGTGGGATCATGGTCGGCGTATTGTTTGCCTATCGGGAACTGGTGATCACACGGTTCTTTCGACTGGATACCCCTTTGGAGAGCCGGTCGATCCGTGACCGCATCGGAGAAGTGGAGCAAGCGTGGGGCCTCGTCCGCGAGCGGCCCTTGGTGGGGGTGGGTTCGGGGTACTATCTGGGTGCGCTGTGGGATCGTGCGGGCGATAACCCTCCGCCGGGGTTCCGGATGATTCACAACGTTCCATTGCTGGCATGGGCCGAACTAGGGATCTTGGGCCCGGCCCTATGGTTGTGGATGTTGCTGACCCCGCCCGTGGTGCTATGGCGGGCCTCACAAAGGCGCATGGTGGAAGCGAACGAGGCGGGGTGGGCGGCCGCGTTTGTAGCGGCGACCGTATTCAGCTTGTTCGATAGTTATCTATATCTTCCGGTGACACTGTGGCCCACATTGGGCCTGGGCGTGTTGGCGGGCGGATGGGCGAGAAGCTTTGCCAAGGGAGAGCGGAGGGTCTGATCAACCATGGGAGAGGGCGAGGACGGGCACGCTGCTTTCGATCTGGTGGCAGAAACCTATGATCAAGAGATGAAGGCAAACCCATCGATGCGCTATATGCGCGCGATAAGCCTGGCCACACTGCAGAACGCTTTTAGCGCCAGCCAGAGAGTGCTGGAGATAGGGTGCGGTACGGGAGAGGAGGCGGTGGCCCTGGCTCGCGCGGGGGTGCGGGTGTTGGCCACGGACCCCGCGGCGAAGATGCTGGCCGTGACCGAGCGCCGCCTGGTGGAGGAAGGGCTCGAAGGCTGGGTGCAGACCCGGCAAGTGGCGGCGGGAGAACTGGGAATGCTGTTGTGGGAGTATGGAGAGCGTAGCTTTGATGGGGCCTACAGCAGCTTTGGGCCACTCAATGGAGAATCTTCGCTTCAGCCGGTCGCTGTCGCGCTGGCCGCTCTCATCAGGCCGGGAGGGATCGTGGTGGCCAGCGTGATGAATCGCTTCCACATGTTCGAGGCGATGTGGTACCTGGCACACGCCCGCCCTGGCCAGGCGGTGCGGCGGTGGGGAGGGCGGTCACAGGCCAAGGTCTCCACCGAGACAAGCGAAGCGATGCAGACATGGTACTATACGCCAGGCCATCTAGCGCGGGTGCTGGCGCCCTATTTCGAGCTCACCTATTGCCGGGCGCTACCGTTCTTGCTGCCTCCACCGTACCTCGCCTCGCTCTGGGATAAATACCCGCGTTTTTGGGAACGCTTGGCAGTTGTCGAGGAGCAGCTTGCACCCCGCTGGCCCTTCAGGGGCCTGGGAGACCACTTTCTGGTTGTTCTGCGGCGGTCGGGAGCAGGTTGATGAAGGCCGAGCAACCCCGTGGCTGCAAACGGCTGGGGACGTGGCTTCCCATCGTTGTTATCATCCTAGTGGGAGCTGGGCTGCGCTTTTGGCGGCTGGGCCGGCTGGCTTTGCTGGGCGACGAGGCCTATTACTGGCTTTGGTCACGTCATTTGGATTGGAGCTACTTCGATAATCCGGGCGCCACAGCGTGGATGATCCGAACGAGCACATGGATCGGTGGGCCATCGGAGCTGGGCATCCGCTGGCTGAATGCGCTGTTGGGGGTCATCGATCTAGCCCTGGTGTATGGCATCGGGCGCGAGCTTTATTCCGCGCAAGCGGGAAGGATAAGCGCAGCGCTCATGGCTGTGGCCACCCCGTACATTGTCACCTCACGGTTTGTGTACACGGATGGCTGCCTGTTCTCTCTCTTCTTGCTGAACATGCTGTTGCTGTTACCGGTCCTGGCCGATGCTGATCTCCCTATCCCATGGTGGCGCTGGGCGCTGGTATGCCTGACATGGCTGGGGTTGCTGCAGACCAAACTGAGTATCTACCCTTACTTTGCCGCCCTTGCCATAGGGGTCATACTGTGGCGACGAGACCTCTTGCACCGTCCCCAGCTATGGTTCGCTGCGGCGGGCGCGTCGCTCGGGCTCTTGCCCTTTTGGCTGTGGAACGCTGCTCATGGCTGGGTGGGGTTGAGATGGATTGTGCAACAATCCACGCAGGGCGCCATCCTGGCCTCTAGCGAATTGGCGGCGTTGTACCATGCTCTCGTGTACCTGACTCCTCCTATCGTGCTGGCATGCCTATTGGGCCTGGCGTTGTGGCGACGGGGAGCAGGGCGCTGGCTGGTGTGTATAGCTTTATCGTTACTCTTGCCCGTGTTGGTGAGTCCAGCCGACAACCCCCGCAATCTGCTGCAAGGGAGTCTCCCGCTGTTGATCCTGTCGGGCGGGTTTCTCGCGGATGGCTCGGGGACCTCACCCGCAGATCTTCGAGGAGCCTCGACCGCGAGCCCTCGGGAGGGCTCGCGCTGGAAGCAGATGGGGGTCGCCCTGCTGCTAGGGACCACCTTGATGTATGGCTTGACCATGGTGCTAGCTGTAAGCGACAGTCCCTTGTGGGCGGGCAACAGCGTGGCGCAGGCGATTCGAAGGGATGCTGCAGGGCGTCGAAGCCTGGGAGCAGCGCTGCGTTCTGAGAAGCATCCGATTGTAACCATCGATTATAGCCTGGCTGCTCAACTCACGTTCTACGCCGGGCAGCGCATCTATAGCACCTGGGGACAGTACCGGGTTTGGGGC
>CAYQDH010000030.1:0-8996 GCA_964416075.1 uncultured Anaerolineales bacterium
TCTCTGTCGGGAGCGGAATGCGCTGCAGCTTGGACATCACACCCTGGTCGGCCGTCTCGAGGATCTTGAGCCGGCACATGTTGTTCTGGTAGACCACCCCGTACGGGTCATTGAGATAATACTCCTGATAAGCGTCGCGCTTCTCGGGAGCAACCTTGTTCCACTCGTCATAGTAGTAGCGGATGGCCTGCGCCGGCTGCTTGGGATCGAGGAAGCCGCTGCCGCGGGTGCCCACAAAGCCCGGCGTCCAGTTCTGGAAGCTGGGGCTGGCAGGCACAAACTTGCCATCCTCGATGGCATAGTTGCAGCCCTCCCAGCCGTGCATGCGACGCCAGGAGTCGTGCCAGAGCTGATCCCACCAATCGGTGATGGTAAAGATCACGTCGATGTTCGGGGCGCCCTTGCGGAAGGCAAAGGGGCCGTCGCGGAAGTTGTTCTCGGTGTGGCGACGCTTGAAACCCTTGGGGCCGGTGGGGATCTCGGCGACCTCCCACACGCAGTTGGGGTCATTCTTCACACTATCGAGGTTGGCGCCCCAAGAGGGCGTAAAGTGGAAGCCGTTCAGGTTGGCCGCCACGTTCTGCATGGCCTTAGAGGTGTCGTAGGTGTAAAAGTCTTTGGCGAACACCCCATCCTTGTACCATTGGGCCAGGACCGCGAGCGCCTCCTTGACCTCGGGCCGGGTGGCGCCGTACATCAGCTTATCGCCCTCGGGCTGCCAATGATGCGGCAGGTAACCGTAACCGCCCCAGAAAAAGTCCATGCTGCCGTACCAGGTGGCATAGATGGCGTTGCTCCACAGCAGGCCAATGGTGGAACCCTTGGCGCCCATGCCAAAGTCCCCCGTACTAAAGGCCACTGCGGCATCGTGGACCTCTTCGAAGGTCGTAGGGACCGGCTTGCCGAGCTTGTCGAACCAGTCCTTGCGATACCACATCAGGCAGTCGTTGTGGGCCAGGTCCTCCACGCGGGAGATGCCATAGAGGCGACCATCCACCTTGGACCAGGTCCAGGGCAGATCGCCGTACTCGCGCCAGATGGCCTTCCAGCGCGGGCTGGCATACATATCGTAGGCCTCGGTGAGGTCTTCCAGTTGCTCAGCCTCCACCATCTTGAGGAAGATGGACTCGGGCACGGTCTCCAAAAAGTCGGGGATGTCGCCGCTGGCGGAGGCCAGGTTGTACTTTTGGTTGGCCTCGTCGCTAGTGCTCCAGGTCCAGGCTACTTCGTACTTGACGTTGAACAACGCCTCGATCATGCGCGACCAGGGGTTGTTCTGCATGTCGTCGCCCTCGCAGAAGGTGGTCTGCGCATCGACGCGGCGAGTGCAAGTGATGACTCTGGGGTCCTGGTAGGGGACCCCTGCGGGCAGATCGGGGAGGGTGGTCTTCCAGCCCTTGGGGTTATCAGGGCTACCCAGCTTATCCTGAGCGGGGAGGAGCTCCTCGGCTGTCTTGGGGGCCACTTCCTTGACCACCTCTTTGACGACCTCTTTTTCCTTCTCCACCACCTGGGTGACGACCTTCTCTACTTCTTTCTCGACGACTTTCTCGACCTCTTTTTCAACGAGGACGGTCTCTTTGACCACCTTGGGCGCGCACGCCGCAAGGACCCCCGTACCGGCCAGGGCGCTCCAGCGCAAAAAGGCGCGACGGCTCAAAAGATTGTGCTCAGACATGGCGTTTCTCTCTCCTTACTTCTTTGTGAAGGCGGACGATACCAACTAAACACATAGAACCGTTACAAGTACCTGTTCGATGTCCCGAGTCTCTTTGTGCCTCCTTTTCCGGGCTCAAGCCCGAAGCAGAATCACCGGCCAAGCGCGGCCTGGGCGTATGATGGCTCGCCCTCGGCCGTTGCCCCCATAGGCCTTGAATCTAAACGCATTATAAACGCCTGGCCATTCTATGTCAACAATCCGGACACATTCTGTCCGAGCCCCACGTTCGCCCGGAGGCTCTCCCCTCAGCCCCGCTGTATCTCGATGACATACCAGGGGGTAGCCGGGTCACCCGCCAGTGTCACGGTCCAACCGGTGCCACCCTTCGCAAAGGATCGGGCCGGGCCCAAGGGCTGCCCCGAGGCATCGAGCGGTTGCAGCTGCAACGCCGTAGCTCCACGGATCCCGTGCAGCACCAGGCTGCCGGTCACCGGCTCGATACGGGTGGGCGCGGCGCCCCACTCCTCCCCGAGCGAACGGCGCGTTTCGTCCAGCCATTTCATCCCCGTGTTCGCAACGCGCGCACCGGTCACCAGCAACAGGCGCCCGGCCTCGGCGATGGGCCTATCTTCCAGCGAAGCCAGCTGGATCGCCGCAAAGGGGTTACTCCAGTGGCACTCCATGTTGCTGGTGCGCGCGCGCCCAGCGCGCCCGATGAGCACCTGGTGACGCGGGGTATCCACCAGCACGCGCCCATCGCCAGGAGTATCCTCCCATGTCAGCTCGCCCGTGTCGCTGACGATGCGCCCCTCGGGCAGCGACACATCCTCTTTGCCTGGCGAGAGCTCAGCCGCGTCAAAGCTAGAGATCGCCGTGCGGTGCACCAGCGGTAAGCGTCCGGTCAGGCCGGGCATCGCGTAAGGGGACCCCGTGGCGGATTGGGGCGTGCGCAGGCTCTCCCATACAAAGGTCTGGGGCATGGCGCGCGCCACCGTGCGTTCCGCCGCGCGCACATCGCCCCGCAAAAAGAGCAATGCCCCGGCCGCCACCTGGGGCCATTTCACCGGGTCCGTGCCCAGGGCGAAGGTCAAGGCCACCGGTGGATCGCGCCACTCTTCGTCCTGCCAATAGGGCGGCCCCCAGCTGCCGTCGAAATCGTAGAACAGGATGCCATCCCAATCTTGCAGGCTGCCATAAGCGGCGATGATGGGGATGAACTCGCAGGCATAGTCGTTGGGGAACGGCTCGTTCACCTCGGATGCGATGAGCGGCTTGCCCAGTACGGCGGCGCGCGAGCAGTGCCCAATCACCGAGACATCCGGTTGGTCCACCATGGGCGAGTTCTCGATAAACCAATCGTTGCGTCGCCATTGCACGCCCGGTTTGCTGGAGCGGGGATGCTGCCAGTAAAAGTGCGTGTCCATGATATCCAGGACGGCGTTGGCCTGCAGCAGCGGCAGGGCGCTCCAGGCGCGGCTGTGGTCGGAGGTACCCAGCAGCAGCTGCTTCACCCCTAGGCGGCCGCGCAGATAGGTCTGCATCTCCAGGAAATAGTCGCGCTCCAGCTCGGTGTAAAAGAGGGCCTGGTCATGAAAGCGGGGCGCCGAGGCCGCCGCGAAATCGGCCGGGGCTAGCCGGCGCACCGATCCTGTGGCCGCGTCCTCATATTCCCGCAGGTCGCCCGCCCAGGCCTGGCCCAAGGTCGCACGGTCTGCGTAGCGTTTCTGCAGCCACCGGTTCCACAGGCCATCCAGCTCCGCCATGTAGGTCTCGGGGATGGCGTACCAATGCCCCACCTCAGGCGTTGGCGTGCCGCCATTGAGGAACCCGCGCACCCAGAACTCCAGCAGGCTGTTCTCGTTGACCAGCTCCACCAGGGCGATGGCCGGCTCCTCGGCATAGCGCAGCCCGGTGAAGGGGTTCACGTGGCTCAATAGTTGCTCGGCGTATTCTTTCTGCAGCGCGATCAGTTGCTCGTCGAAATAGGTGAGACCCTTGCCCCAGCGCACCAGAGGAGCCTCGGCGACGCCATCCGCTGTGCTGAACGTGCGCGCCACATTGAGGTTCAGGTCCAGATAGATGCCCCGCTCCTTGCAGCAAGCGATGAAATAATCCAGCCGCGCCAGGGCTTCGGGGTCCAATGCTCGCGTCGACTCATCCTGGCCGCCCCAGTAGCGGGTGGTCGGCGAGCTCTGTTTTGCGCGCATGAGGATCCCCTTGGGCCAGCGATGGTCCATGGCGTGCAGGCGCAGGCAATTGACGCCATACTTGGCCAGGCGCCCCGCTACGATCGGCGCCATGGGCATGGGCGGCAACGGCATGTCCGTGCAGATGTTCAGCCCCCACATGCGCCAGCGAGCGCCATCCCCCGTGGCCAGGTGCCCATCGACGATGCGCATGAATCCCTGGCCCCCGGCAGGTCGCGGCAGCAGGGACGAGAGATCCGTCGGCCCTGGGGTGTGGTCGTCCCAGGGGATAGAGAAGACAGGCCACTGATCGTGATCCGGCATCGGCTTACGTGCGTGTTCGTCCATCATCCCCCCATTCCTGTTTGGTAAGGGGACAGCCTAGCGCTCCACGCTGACAAGATACCACAGCGTGGCGGGCTGTCCATCCAGTACGGCAGTCCAGGCCCCACCGGCAAGCGACAAAGCCTTGGCCTCTTGCGCGGGTTGGCCTCGTTCGTCCAGAGGCTGAACCGTAACCCCGCGCGCGCCGCGCAGATCCCGTAGCGCCAGTGTGCCCGCGACCGGCTCGATGCGTGTGGGGGCAACGCCCCATTGGTCGCCGAGTGATTGCCGCGAGTCGTCGATCCACGTCATCCCCGTGTTGGCCACTCGCGCCCCCACGACCAAGAGCATGCGTTTAGCCCGAGCCAACGGTGCGCCATCCAGGCTGGCCAACTGCACCGCTGCAAAGGGCGTGGTCAATTCACAACCCAGGTTGCTGGTGGCCCGGCGCCCCGCGTGGCCGATGATCGCCTGGTAGCACGGCGTATCCACCAGGACATGCCCATCGCCCGGAGCCCCCTCCCAGGCGAGCTCGCCCGTGTCGCTACGGATGGAGCCCTCCGGAAGTGTGACCTCGCCCTCACGCGGAGCCAGGGCGTCGGCCGTGAAACTCCCCACCACCGTGCGGTGCACCAACGCCAACCGACCCGGGAGGTAGGATTGCGAATAGGGGTACTGGTCGTTGGGTGGTTCGGCTCTCAGGGCTTCGAGCACCGCTTCGTGCGTCAGGCGCCGCTCGACCACCTCGCGCGCAGCCTGCACATCGCCCCGCAGAAAGACCAGCGCGCCCATCGCGGTCTGGGTCATCTTGACCGGGTCGTTGCGCAGTGGGAAAAAGCGCTCGATGGCCCCGTTGGCCCACTGCTCCTCGGTGCCTCCGCCGTAGGAGTAGAAGAACAGGCCGTCCCAATCCTGCAGCAGAGCATAGCTGGCCAGGATGGGGTAGAACTCGCAAGCATAGTCGTTGGGGAACGGCTCATTCGTCTCCGACACGATGTAGGGCATCCCCTTGACCGCGCTTCGCGAGAGCTGCGATGGCGCCGAGTGATCGGGAGCGTCCACCATCGGCGTGTTCGTGATGCTCCAGTCGGTGCTGGACCACGCCGAGCCATGGAAGCGCGGGTGCTGCCAGTAGACATGCCCGTCGATGATCCCCAGAACCGAGTTATCCTCCACATGCAGGTCTGCGTGCCAGCCATGGCCGTGGTCCGAGGTACCCACGATCACCTGGCGACAACCCAGTTTGCCCCGCATATAGTCTGCCATCCCCTGGAAGAAGCCGCGTTCCAGGCCGGAGTAGAAGGTGGCCTCGTCCTGGAAGCGCCCCGCCGAAGCGGCGGCGAAATCCTCGGGACGCAAGCGACGCACCGAGCAGGCAATGGCGTCCTCATTCTCGCGGAGGTCACCCTGCCAGGCCGCACGGAGGGCCTGGCGGTCGGCATACCTACGACAGAGCCAGGCATTCCACAGGCCATCCAGATCTCGGGCATAGTCGGATGGGATATCACCCCACGTGCCAAAGGGCGTGGTCTGCTCGCCGCGCAGGCGGCCGCGCACCCAGGATTCGAGGATGCTGTTCTCGTTGACCAATTCGACGATAGCGATGGCCGGATCCTCGGCATAGCGATGGCCGGTGAAAGGGTTCACGTGGTCCAGCAGCTGCGCCGCGTACTCCTTTTGCAGGGCAATGAGCTGGGGATCGAAATAGGTGAGCGCCTTGCCATAGCCGATCCAGTCCACCTGCTTGACGCCATCCGCCGAGGTAAAGGGGCGCGAGACATTCAGGTTCAGGTCGATGTACACACCGTTGTCCCGGCAGCAAGCGATGAAATAGTCCAATCGCGCCAGGGCCTCGGGGTCCAGCGCGCGCGTGGGCTCGTCGTCGCGCCGCACCCCGTCGCCCGCGGGCCTTGGCGGAAGAGGGTTCTTGCCGCTATGCCGGATCAGCACCCCGCCTGGCCAGCGATGGTCCATATGGTGCAGGCGAATGCAGTTGATGCCGAACTTGGCCAGGCGGCGCGCGATGATAGGAGCCAAGGGCATGGAGGGCAGTGGCGCGTTGCCCGTCAGGTTCTGCCCCCAGATGCGCCAGCGCTTGCCATCCCCCGTGGCCAGGTGCCCGTCGCGGATGTGCACAAAACCGCGAGCGCCCGCGGGCTTGTCTAGCAAGGCGGACATGTCGGTCGGGCCGGTGAGGCCATCATCCCACGGCAACTGGAACGCGGGCCAATTGTCGTGATCAGGCATCGGCCTGGGTGTCTCTTGTCGAGTCATCGGTATCCCCTTTCGCCGCTAGCGCGCGGCCAATCCTACCATTTGTCGGGCCACGCGTAGCGGTCCAGCATGTCCTTGTTCTCGGGCATGGTGATCAGCTCCTCGAGCGTCTCCACGGCCTGCTGATAGGAGCGCGTCTGGTGGTTGTCCAGCATCTGCCACAGCAAGATGGAACGGTCGCCGGTTTTCAGCGCCAGTAGCTGGCGTTCCATGCTCAACACACCTGGCAGAATCTGCGTCAGCATGATCTTGGGCGGCAATGACCCTACGTGGATGGCCTGGATCCCCTTTTGGTTGACGATGGCCGGCACTTCGACCACCACGTCATCGGCCACGCCCTCCAGCGCCCCATGGTTAGGGATATTCACCTGGAACTGGCCCTCGACATTGTTCACCAGGCCGTTGATGATGGGCACCTGTTGCTCGCGCGTATGGGTGGTGCCGATCTCGTCCGAGACCTTGGCCTTGGAGTCCTGGGCCAGGCGGGCGATGCGCGCCACGCGATCTTCCAGGTTATGCACGTAGAGCGGCCAGGACAACTCGGTATCCTGCCCGCCGTACGGCTTGCCATACCAATAGATGCGTGTGGGCAGGTCGGTGTGATACCACCAACCCACGCCGCGCGGCGTATCGCCGATGGGCATCAGGCCGAACATGCGATACATATGCACCGCCGCACGCGAGACGTCGATCTCCCAGGCGCGCTCCAACTCCGCCGTCCATTGGCCCACGCGGTAATCGGGCAAGGGACGCGTGGCGATATCCAGGTTCCAGTATTCCTCGCCCTTGGTGGCGATCCACTCATCGAGAAGCGGGTAGGCATCCTGGCCCTCATAGAGAAAATGGGTCATCCAGATATTGTGGTTCAGGCCGGGCGCCTGCCAGGTCACCTTCCGCCAGTCGATGCCGATCATGTCGCAGATATCGATATAGCCGTAATGACCATGGCACAGGCCGCAGACCTTGATCGAGGTCTCGCGGGTCATGGCGGTCGAGCCCTCGAACACGGGGTTGCCCGACTGGATCAGCCAGGCATCCGGGCAGATATCCTCCATCTCGTGCGCCACATCCAACATGAAAGCGATATTGCGCAGGTTGTAGCTGGCAAACCCGGACCGGCCATAGTAGTAGCCGTGCTTCTGGCCAACATCCTTCTGTGAGATGGCCCCGGAGTGGCTGACCACAGAAGCGGTATTGATCACGAAATCAGCGCCTTGCATCGCCGTGGGACGATGCAAAGTGCTGTCGAAGGTTATATTGGCGCCCAGCTCAGCCGCGTAACGCTGCGCCAGCCTGTGGATCATCTGCAAGCGCTGCTCGTCGATATCCATGAACGTGACATGGCTGCCTGCCAGCTCCTTGGTCAGGCACAGGTCCTTGACCAAGCCCAAAGAGAACACTGCGCTCCCAGCGCCGATTAGCGCGATCTTGACCGCTTTTGGCATTCGAGTCTCCTTTGCTAGATCTTGTACGGGCAGATTCCACGCCGATATGGTTCGAAGGGTGTCCTGTTTGCTCAGCGATTATCGCCGAATGCGGACCATCAGGCCATAGCGAAACGACGGCAGGCTCAATTGCCCCCCGGTAAGAGATGCACCGGCTGTATCTTCACCCCATGGCCAGAACGTGTCAACCGTCCCGGCGGTAATGCCCAGGGGCGACAGATCCACGATCTGCTTATCCACAACGGCGGGCTCGATCTCATCGCGTAGCACAGCATGCCAGGTATCGGCCTTGTTGCGCACCCAGAGCAAAAGGTGTTGCTGACCGCGCAAGCCCAAGAGCCAGGCCCTCTCTGTGGACATATCCACGGGCTGGAACCCCTCGGCATCGAGCTGCACCCCGGCGATGAGATCGGCAAAGGGCCGATAGGCTTGCCACAAGTCCTTCTGATCCACATAGTGGTCCCAATGCCAGATATGGCCAGTTCCCGCCGCTCCGGCGAAAAAGGCGGGATACGTCGTATCGTGCAGTAGGATGCCCCGCTCATCCATGCGGTAGAAGCGGAACGGCCCGGTGTGCCGGTCGTTCACCGCCCCCGTCTCGGCCAAAAAGATCGGCCGGTCGGGTCGGCGGGCACGCCGGATGGCGTCGACGCTGAAAGCGACGGGGTCCACGGTGGCGATTTCCCAGGGCGCGCCTTGGTCCAGGTAGCGGTGCACCTGCTGAAAGTCCATCTCCGGCATGTGGAAATCATCCTGTACGCGCTGTTTCCGCTCGTCATCGAAGCTGCCCAGGGAGTTGGTCACCAGCTGGTGGGGGGCCATGCGCTTGACCTCGCGCAGCATGTCACGCGTCCAATCGCGCACCAATTCCCAACGCTTGGTGCGTACGCAGTCCATCTCGTTCCAAAGCTCCCAGGCCATGATGGTGGGATCGTTAGCATAACGTGCCATGTAAGCGCCGACCTTGTGCAACCAGTACGAGCGCCACACAGGATCCTGGAGCCATTCGTCGATATCAGACGGGCTTCGGCCATCCTCTGGGCGCCGCAAGACCTTGGCAAAAAAAGTGCTGGGCTCAAAAGTACGAAAATGGTCGAAGCACAGCTT
>CAYQDH010000030.1:9006-9322 GCA_964416075.1 uncultured Anaerolineales bacterium
TGCCATGCTGGCGGGCCAACTCCACGATCGCGTCCAGGCGAGCAAAGCCGCGCCAATCCAACTCGCCGGCGACCTCGGTTTCCACGTTCAGCAGGGGGTTGGATAGCCAGATGCGGCAATAGTTGCCGCCATTCTGGGCCAGCAGCCGGAACCAACGCCCATACTCCCGTACGCCCAACGTGGCTTGAGCGTCACCCGTATCGAAATGCTCCATCCCTTTGGGCAGTGGATATCGCGGCACCGAACAGAGACAGGGCCCGATGGCGCAGTAGGATCGCCCGTTGGAGTAGGCAAAGTAGCGGGGGTCGCGAGGGCT
>CAYQDH010000030.1:9332-21818 GCA_964416075.1 uncultured Anaerolineales bacterium
ATAGCCGGGGTGGTCACTGGGCGTACAGAGAAAGGCTCCTTCCTCAACCAGAACACCCTCTCGCAGCGCGCGATAGCCATGCGCGCCCTCTCGTACAGGCGTAAAGCGGGCGGTGGGAATTGCGTCTCCACGGGGAGAGATCGACTCGTAGCCGTGGTGATCATAGGTCAGCTCAAAGGGCTGGTGAACAAAGACCGGGCGTGTATCCACGGAGCCAACGGGGTCCAGAATCTGGACCTCAGTGACCGTGGCATGAGGCGGGAACTCGTGATGCCAACGTCCAAAGCGCTCTACTGACTCCATCGTCATCTCCTCATCGAAGGATCAACCTGCTCGGGCCTGCCCGTGTCGAGCGGCCGCCCTATCGGGCCGAGATCGCGCCCGTTGCCGCGAAGCCGCTCCTGGCGGGCCATGCGCCATTATGCAACCGGGGTCGCACGCGACACAGGTCTGACGTGCGACCCCGGAAAGCACTTGCTGTCAACGCTGTGCAGATTGTAGAGCCAGGTGGCCTAGGGTGTCAACTCTGCGACGGGCTCCACATTCAGGAATTGGGTCTGGTACAGGTGGGCATAGACGCCACCCCGGGCCAGCAACTCGTCGTGGCTGCCGCGCTCCACGATACGCCCGCCATCGATGACCAGGATGGTGTGCACGCGCTGCACCGTGGCCAGGCGATGGGCGATGATCAGGGAGGTGCGCCCTGCCAGCAGCTTCTCCAGCGCATCCTGGATCAAACCCTCGGTGCGCAGGTCGACACTGGAAGTGGCCTCATCCAACACCAGAATGCGAGGCTGAGCCAGGATGACGCGGGCTAGGCAGACTAACTGGCGCTGTCCCAGGGAGAGGTTGGTCGAGCCCTCCAGGATCTCGGTATCGTACCCTTTCGGCAACCTGACGATAAAGTCATGGGCATTGGCCGCCTTGGCTGCGGCGATGATCTCGTCCATGCTGGCTTCGGGGCGGCCGAAAGAGATGTTGTAGGCGATGCTCCCCTGGAAAAGGAAGGGGTCCTGCGGTACGACGCCCAACTGCTGGCGCAGCGAGGCCGTGTTGATCTCGCGGATGTCATGGCCATCGATGCGGATCGATCCGCCGGTGATCTCATAGTAGCGAATCAGCAGGCTGGTGATGGTGGTCTTGCCGGCCCCTGTGGGCCCCACCAGGGCCACGTTCTCGCCGGGCATGAGCTCAAAGCTGATATCGCTCAGGACGGGCACATCGGGCAGGTAAGCGAAATCGACATGGTCGAACTCGATATGCCCCTTGGCGAGCGGCAACACCAGGGCATCGGGCGAGTCCTTGATGTCAGGCTCCATCTCCAGAATCTCCAGGATGCGCTCGCCACCGGCCATAGCGGCCTGGAAGGTGTTGAAGACCATGCTCAGGTCCAGGATAGGCTGGAACAGGCGGGCCGTATAACTGATAAAGGCCACCAGTAGGCCCAGCGTTATAGTCCCTTGGACGACAGTCCTGCCGCCGAACCACAGAATGATGCCCGTGGCCACCACACTGAGGATCTCCAGGGTGGGCGTGAACACGGATGCCAGCGCGATGGCCTTCACATTGGCGTCGCGGTTCTCGCGGTTGATGACCTCGAAATCGCGACTGGTGCGGTTTTCCTCTGAGAAAGCCTGGATCACGCGCATGGCGCCGATATCCTCCGCCAGGCGGCCGGTGAGAGCGCTGATCTTCTCCCGGGTAGAGCGATAGGCCACGCGCGCACGACTTGCAAACCAGGCCGTGACGAGCACCACCACGGGCAACACCGAGAGCGTCAGTAGCGCCAAGCGCGCATCCATGATGAACATCACGATCGTGGTGCTGGCGAGGATCAGGACGTCGCTCAGCATGTTGACCAGGCCCTGCGAGAGTAGCTCATTGATCACACCCACGTCGCTCAACATGCGCGAGATGAGCGTGCCCACACCATTCTGATCAAAGTAGCTCATGGAGAGGATCTGATAGTGGCGGAACAACTGCCCACGCATCGTGCGCAGCACCTGGTGGCCCGTGATCTGCAGGACCAGGCGGCGCCGCCAACCGGTCAAGAAATCCAGTAGATAGCTGCCCAGGATGGCCAGGGCGATCCAGGCCAAGCCGGGCAGGTTACCCACGGAAATATAGTCGTCGATCGCCGTTTTGATCAGGTAAGGAGCCAGTAGGGCCGTCCCAGCGCCCACGATCATCCATACCAATGCCTCGATCACGCGCCGGCGATGTGGCACCAGATAACGCAGCATTTTGCTGGCGATGGTCTTGTCGAAAATCTTGCCCGTGACATCCTGGTAATGATGAATCATGTGGCCAGGCCCATGCATGCCGCCACCTGAAAACGTAAAGCTCATCGATTCTCCTCCGTATGAACGGCTCGCGCCAAGGATGACAACAGCAGATCCATCACTTACCCCCCGCCACTACCGGCTGTGGCTGCCCGCTGCCGGTGCTGAGCTGGCGATAGTAGATATCCGCATAGATGCCTGATTCACGGATCAGGTCGCTGTGCTTGCCGCTGGCCACCAACTTGCCTCGGTCGATCACCAGGATCAGGTCGGCGTTACGCACGGTGGAGACGCGTTGGGCGATGACAAACGAGGTGCGCCCGCGCATCAGGTTGGCCAGGGCGGCCTGGATCAACTGCTCGGTCTCAGTATCCACGCTGGACGTCGCGTCGTCGAGGATCAGGATCCGCGGATCGAGCAATAGGGCGCGGGCGATAGCGATACGCTGCTTCTGCCCGCCGGAGAGGGTCACACCCCGCTCACCCACTTCGGTATCGTAGCCCTTGGGAAAAGAGACGATAAAGTCGTGCGCGCGCGCGGCCCGGGCCACGGCCTCGATCTCTTCCTGGGTCGCCTCGGGCCGGCCAAAGGCGATATTCTCACGGATGGTAGTGCCAAAAAGCATGGTCTCCTGCAAGACGATGCCGATCTGCCGCCGCAGCGAATCGACGGTTACGTTGCGGATATCCTGCCCATCGACCAGAATGGCGCCCTGCGTCACCTCGTAGAAGCGGGGAATCAAGTTGATGATCGTGCTCTTGCCCGAGCCAGTAGGCCCCAGCACGGCCACGACTTGGCCCGGTTGCACATCGAAAGTGAGATCATCCAGCACCGCCGAACCCCGGCCATCATGGCTCTTGTGACCATTATGGCCATCGCCCCCCGTATGGCTAGAGTCTTGGCTTAGGCTGTGTCCGCCGAAATAGCTGAACGAAACATGGTCGAAAGTAACCCGGCCCTGGATGTCGCCCAGGTCCACCGCACCGGGAGCGTTCGTGACCTCCGATTCGCTATCCAGGATCTCGAACACGCGATCGGCGGAGGCGGAGGACTCGCCCAGCATGTTGGCTGTCATGCTCATGCGGCGCACAGGGTTGACCAGTTGCAGGAGGTAGGTGTTGAAAGCTACCAGTTCCCCGAGAGTAAGGAGATCCAGGGTAACCAGGCGGCCACCGTACCACAAAATCAACACACTGCTCCCGCTCGCCAAGAGGATCATCAAAGGCATCATCAACGAGTTAAAGCGGGTCATCACGATGGATGTGCCGTAAATCTTGTCGTTCTGCGCGTCAAAGCGGCCGATCTCGGCGGGCTCTTGGGCAAAACCTCGTACAACCTCCATCCCACGCAGGTTCTGCTCCAGGCGCGAGGTCAAGTCGGCCGTTTGGTCCTGGCGCAGATGGGCCAAGGGGTGAATGACAGAGATGTAGCGGGTCATCATGTAGATGATCAAGGGCATCACGGCGAGCGAGAGCACGGCGAGTGTGGGCTGCATGCGGACGAGGATAACCGCCGTGGAAACGAGCAGCACCAGCGCCTCAACGATCTGCAGAATGCCCCGGCCCGTCACACGCTGCAAGCGATCCACATCGCTGGTGGCCCGAGCCAGCAACTGCCCGGTTTCCGCGCGGTCATGGTAGCTGAAGGAGAGGCTCTGTAGCTTGCGATAGATCTCACCGCGCATCACATAGGCAACGCCCTGAGAGACCGTTTCGGTCAGGTAGCCTTGTCCAAAGCTAAACACTGCCTGGAACAAGGTAATGAGGATCAGAAGAAAGACCGTATTGATCAACACAGCAGAGTTGTTCTGGCCGATACCCACATCGATGGCCCGCCGGATCAGCTGCGGGCTTAGGAGTCGCACCCCGCTGATCCCCAGCATACACAGATAGGCGGCCACCTCACCCAGCCAATACGAACGCATATACTTGAAAACGCGAAAAACGACTCTCATACCTCTCACTCCAGGATAGATTCGTCGACCTGCGCGACTTGAGACAACTGTTGCAGGGCATCCTCGATGGCCTGCAATTCCTCGATAGGTAGCTCAGGCAGGCTGATGCGGAGCTGCCAGACCATGCTCTGGGGGGCGTGCTCCACGACCTCGCGACCGAGCGCCGTCGGCTCGACGAGCACTTTGCGATTGTCCTCTTGGCACCGCCGCCGCGTGACGTACCCCTCTCGCTCCATGCGCTCCAGCAGCGGAGAGACGGTCGCATCGCGGACATAGAGGAACTGGCTTATCTGACCCACCGTTCGGGGCCCTACATCGATCAGATGATGCAAGACCGACAATTGGCGGCCCGAGACATTGGCTGTGCGCCGGATCAGATCGGATTTGTACCGCTGATAGCGCACGAGAGTCAGATAGCGATGCACGATGGAATCAGCGAGCGCCTGCGCCGTGGTTGGATCGGTTGCCATCGTGGGCGCCGGTTCACAGGCGGAGTGCATGGACCCTCCTATCCGTTACGGCAAATGCTTCGCAAGCTAATAGTTAGGAAGCTAAAGGTTATTATAGAGCATGTCGTTGATTTTGCAAGAAAGCTGTAGGGGCGCCGGAGTGGGCCAAGATATTCTTGACATAGAACAAATGTTCTAATAGAATGGGGGCACAAAACCCGCGAGGTCGGACATGAATCGCAAAAACGCACCAAGGATACGCCGTCGCACTGGCGCCATGCACAGCGACTCACCTATCCTGGAGACCAGGGACGTCGGCCTATTGCGCTGGGTCGCAGCCTGCTTGCGCGGGCTGGCTCGAGAGATCGAGGCAGTCGCCCGAAGGAAGCGGCCCTGAGCATCCACCGGCGTTAGCAGTCGCGTAGCGCCGGGACGCCAGCATGGTTGCGCCCGAGCCATGGCCTAACCAGAGGCAGGCCATGGCTATCTCAGCTACTTTTCCGCGGCTACCCTGGAAGCCTGGCGAGCCATGCCGAGCAACAACCCCCGGATTCTCTCATCCGTGATGGAACGCCACGCCTGCACAAGCTCCCCTTCTTCCTCCGTCAGATCGCCCTCCAGCCCCAACAGATAGGTCATAGGGCGACCTAATAGGTCGGAAAGGATAAAGAGCTGTTCCACGGCGAACGGCTGCGCCTCTCGCTCATAGTGGCCATAGCCCGCTTTGGTGATGCCCAAGCGCTGCGCCACCTGCTCCTGGCTCAGCTGCACATCGTGCCGGGCAGCACGCACCCTGCGTATGATGGCCCGCTCCCGTGCCGATATACCAACTTCGGATATCTTGCGTTTTGGCATGGGCTGATTATGCATCAAGACCCACGCGAACGCCAACTGGTGCTCCCTGGCTGTGTTACTCTACAACCACCCGATCGCTGCCACTCCTGCCAAACACCTCGGGAGAGTACATCTCCTCGGCGCGAGCCGGTGGCACTACGAACTCGCCAGGCGTGGTGGCCCGCGCCACATAGGTATAAGTGTGGATCCCATCCCAGAGCAACGAGGCAAAGGCTTCCGCGCGCTCGTCGCGCAGATTTTGGTGCTCGTACCAGGTCCACTGCCACCACCAGTAGCGAGGCACACCGCCCCCGCTGGGGTCGCGCGGGATATTACCGGTGACGGCCAGCGCCGGGTTCATGATCTCCAGGCCCGCAGGTAGCGGGTCGACCAGCGCCACGTGGTAGCGGCGAGATGGCGCCACCATGCGTAGTCGCACCCTCACGCGCGCACCAGCCCGCACATGCCACACTCCATCCTCATCCTGCCGCACATCCGCCGGGTTATCCACTGCCTCATAGACCCGCTCCACGGCGAATCCCTGATCCAGAGGCTCGAGGTCCAGGTCGGTGGGCGCATACCGCAGACCCAACCGATAGTAGAGCCGGCCTTGGCCCTCCTTGTCCAGGACCAGATTCTGCTCATCCGAAACCTGGGCCAGGTAGCTCATAGGCACTTGAACTACCTGATAGTCCGCGCTGCGCCCCTCGAAGCTAAAGCTCCCCACATACTGCTCTCCCAGCCAGGCGCGGGCCACGAAATCGGGCGTCTGCGCCTCGTATTCCTGGAAGTAGAGGTCCAGGGCCAGGAGGATGAACACGTTCTCCTGCGTGTTGCCCCAACGCCCCTGCTTGCGATGAGCCAGTAGCCCACGCACCAGCTTGGGGATGAGGTCGCTGTTCGGATCGGTGTCGATGAGCGCCTCGAGCAGAATGCCATCCGCGCGACGATTGGATGAGAGCAACACATAGGCATCCTCTTCGCGGTAGGAGGTTACAAAGTTGGCGGCACCTGCCGTCTCGGTGACCCGATTCGCCAGGAAGCGGCGTATCTCGTCGACCTCGGCGCCGGACCCGGCATCGTCGGCCAGGATGGGAAGCATCCAACCCAGGGCCTCCAACTTGAGCCCCTCGACGCCCGCATCGCGCACCAACTGTCGGGCGCGGGCGGGATCGGGATCTCCCAATTGGGCGCGCACGGCCAGGGCATAAGCCGTCAGGGTGTTGCGCATATCCTTGTCGTACCATTGAGGATAGCGCGACTCGACCTCGCGCAGGTAAACAAGAACGCGCGAGACCATCTCTTCCGGGACCATGAAATCCTTTTGTCGAGCCCGCGCCAGGGCGTGCGCCGCGTGAATGGTGTGGAACGGCCACGATTCATCGCCTCGCCACCACACAGGAAAGCCGCCATCCTCGTTCTGCAGGCTGGCCAGCTTCTCGATATCTCGCTGCACCACCTGCTCCAGTTCCTCAGCCGACGGCAGGCCCGCCGCGTTGAAGGCGCTGAGCACGTCGCGCAGGGCAGCAATGGCCAGCACGCGGGAAGCGAGCTGCTCCGAGCATTCGTAGGGGTAGGAAGCCAAGTAGAGCACCGCATCGCTCAGGGCCTGCAGGGCCGTAGAGGAGGTGCTGATCTCCAACCCGCCGAACTGGGTGTATACGTCGCTCGGGGCGATCAGCGGTTGGGCGATGGCGCCCTCGTCCACGGTGCCATAGACCGCAAAGGCTTCGGCGGTCGCCGGTGTGTAGACGGGGAACTCGAGCTGGGCGGCATCGGCCCATTGGCCCGCCGAGGCGGCCACCTGCAGCTGGGCGGTGCCTGCGCTGACCGTGGTAGCCGGGAAGCGCACTTCTACGCGATCCCTGGGAGGGATGGTGACCGTCTGGCCTGCGCCGGCCGTTAGCGCCAGGTTGGTGGTGCGCAAGGCCACTTGCGTCTCCAGCGCCTCGTCGGTCTGGTTCTGCAGGACCACGGGTAGCTCGAAGCGGTCGCCAAAGTTGAGGAAGCGCGGAGGCGATGGGCGCACCATCAGCGGCAACCGCGCCGTGATGCTCGCGTCGCCCTTGCCGAACAACCTTGCCTCGGCCACTGCCACCACCATCACGCGATAGCGGGTCAGGTTGTCGGGCAACTTGATCGTGATAGACGCCGTGCCATCGGCATCGGTGGGCACGGCCGGCTCGAAGGCGGCCAGCGGGTTGAAATCTGTGCGCACTTGAATGGGCTGTGGCACGGGTCCGCCGCCCCTGCCCCCCATATCGGCGACGGCCATCTCCCGCTCCACCGACATGGTGGCCATCGGCTGAGCGGCTGACATCGCCATCTTGGGTGAAGGCACCGCCTGCTCCAGGAGTGTATCGGGATCGACGAGCAGCACGTTCTCGCGCAAGTGCTGGTCGCTGACGCCCCCCCCGCGCCATGGGTAGAAGGCGGCCAGGGGGTCGGCCAGCTCATAGCCGGTGAGGGCGAGGATCGATTCATCCACCACCGCCACCGCCAGCTCTGCGCCAGCGACGGCCTGGCCTGCCGCATCCTGCACCCGCACATCGATCGTGGTCTCGCTGCCCGGCTCCAACTCGGTGTCGCGCGGCATCACATCCAGCGAGAGCTGTCGCAGATAGGGCGGCACCCTCAAATCGAGGGACCCTACGGCATAGGCTGGCCGTTGGGGCAAGCGATCGTCCGGCTCCCCGGCATCGTTCAGGCGCGGCGCTGCGCCCACCAGGTCCACCTGCACGTTCACGTTGGAGATGTGATCCTCTACGATGGGCACGCGTAGTACCGTGGAGCTCTGGTCCATGTGAAAACGCTCGGAGCGGGCCAGGCCGTTGATCCGCAGGGTCAGTAACCCCTCCGCAGGAGCGAAGGGGGACTGCACCAAGATCTCAGCCATGTCGCCGGGCTGATATTCGTCGCGATCGGGGATCAGCTGCACCTCTTCCTGCTCCACGCGGTTGGCCCTGGGCCACTGGCCGCCCCCAACCCAGCGCGTGATCTGTGTGATGTTGGCGCGCTCCAGATCGTCATACACCGTGGCCGTGATGCGATAGGTACCGCCCTCGGGCGTCTGGAACGTGCAGCGCTGTGGCTCCTCGGCCGATACGACGGTGCAGAGCTGTTCGTCCCGTTCCTGCTCCTGCCACTCGCCGCGCACATACGTCCACACCAGGCGTACAGCCCTGATCTGGACGTTGCGGCCGGCGATGGCCTGGCCATCCAGGTCGGTGACGATGGCATCCACGGGGAGAGGGTTACCCCGCTCCACGAACATCGCTCCGCCCTTCAAGCCCACGTAGAGCTCGGCGGGATGCACCAACAATTGCGTTAGAGAGGTCCAAGCCTGGCGGTTGACGTCCATCACCGTAGCTTGGGCCCGGATGCTCATCGGCCTGGGCGGCTCGCCCGCCTCGAAATCGATGCGCAGCTGATGGGCGCCGGACGCATCGGTGCGCCCGGTATAGTTTTTCACCTCGGCCACGCCCGAGTAGCGGCCGCCCTCGTCCCAAGCCACGCGGGGGCCACGCGTCCGGCCCCCGCCCCACCAGGGCGTCCAGATGCCAAATTCAAAGTCATCCCACTTGGGCGGCCTGTATGACCCGGGCTGCGAGGTGACCTCCCAGGTCACTTCGGCGTTCGGCAGCGGCCCACCCGCATAGTACTTGGCCTCTACCGTGGTGATGGCATAGCCGGCCACGAAGTGCGGCCCTTGGCTGGCGCTGGTAGTCACCTCGAATTCGGGGCGGCGGAATTGCTGTACCTGGATCTGGTGCCACCACTCCATGTTCTCCGTCTTGGCAGCAGGGTTCCGTAGCTGGAACCGCAGGGACGCGGGGCCCAGGTTCATAGTTTCCGGCAAAGTAAAGGCAGCATGAAAGCCGCCCAAGGCGGTGACGTCGGCATCCCCATCGAGCACTGGGTTGCCCTGTGCATCCTGCAATTCATAGTGCACACGCAGACCTGCGCCAGGGAGAGACAGTGATTCGCGCCCACGCTGGAGCTCGGCTAGGCGGATCCAGCCCTTGAGGTGAACCTCCTCCTCGGGGCGATAGATCTGGCGGTCGTCGAACACGTACCAGCGATAGGTATTGGCCAACGGGCGGCGCTTCCACCCTCCACCGTAGCCGTATGCCTGCGAGGGTAGTACCGCTGTATCGTTGCCACGCCGCGCGGATAGATAGTGGCCTTCCTCCTGCAGTGGCGTCCCCAAGGCGAAGCGGGCCATGCCCTGCTCATCGGTCTGGACCTTGCTGTTGCCAGGGAAGAGTGCGAGCTCGACGCCGGACAGTGAGGCGCCATCCTGTAGTGCATTGGCCCACACCAACATCTCTTCTTGGTCGATAAAGGCGTCCAGGGAGATCCCCGTCGCCTGCACCCAGGTGCGGATTACCGATACATTGCGCGCCTCGCGCGAGGCCAGCGGGCCCACCTCGGGATAGATGATCAGGATCAGGTGGCCTCGCCCAGCCTGCAAGTGGGGGCTGAGATCGATAGCCGTCTCGGCCAGGGCATCGCGGTCGCCCTTGGTCCGCACGGTGGTATTGAGAACGCGCCGGCCCGGGGGCGTACCCGCGTCTCTTTGCGCCGGGACCTCGCGCAGGAATCGCTCGTAGGCTGGCCAATCCTCGGGTTGCACGGCATAGACCTGCACGCGCAACGTGTCATAGTTCACGGTATAGACCGTATACTGCGGCCGAGCCGAAGGGTCGAGCACCACCAGGGGCTGCCAGGGCGTCACCATGACCGATTCGGCCGAGCCAACGCTAAAGGTAACCGTCTCGTCACGTTCGAGGGTTTGGCCGAACTGATCGAGGAGGCCCTTCTTGAGAGTCACCTTGTAGTTGGTGCGGCCGGCCGAGCGCCCGCGTATCTGTATATTGGACCCAAAGGCCGATATCTCGGCCGCGGCAAGCTCGGGCTCGATGGCCACCTGGCTCGGGTCAAAGGCCTCTTCATCGAGCGGGTTACTGAATTCCACGGTCCAGGGGGCCATCGGGGGACAGATCTTGTCCCATCCGCAGCGCTGCCCTACCACTCGCAGAGGGCCGTAGGTGGAAAAGGTGAAACTCTGGGCCGCTGTGGTGGTGAGGGGCCCCTCCGCAGAGGGAGTGCCCGGGCCGATATCCACCTGCACCTGGGCGTCGTAGGGCAAGGTTTCACTGGCGCGGAAAGCCAGCCAGCGCCCTTCGGCGGTCTCTTTGATCAACCGGGCGATAGCCTCATCGGCGCGCGCTTCTTCGGGGGTGGCGAGGCGCACCGCCTGAACCTGGCCCCCCGCACGAACGACGATCGTTTCGAGCACAGCCGTAGGATCTACCCGCTGGTCGAAGGACACAAAGAGCAGAGGGTCGCGGCCGTAGACACCCTCGGAAGGGTAGGTAGCCTGCACCTGAGGGGGCGGTGTCGTGAACTCCCACACCACCGCCTCGGCCAGTTTGCCCCCGGTCTCCGAAGTGGTCCCCGCCGGTATCTCGGCGCGATACGTTGTGGCCATGGGAAAACGTCCCATGGGCTCGAACATGAGCGTCTTGGTGCCCACCCAGCGCCACTGACCTTCCGGGAGCGGCGACAGGCTGACCGGCACATCGCGGGCAGCTAGTTGCTCCAGCGTAGCCAAGGGCGCCATGGGCTGGTCGAAGGTGACGCTGAGATAGGGCGCCAAGGGCACATCGCCCTCGGGGCTGTAGCGGAGCACTTGCAGGGGACCACTCACCGCCTGCTCTGGCGCCAACTCGGACTCGGGCGGAGGGAATGTTTGAGTGATCGTCTCGCCCGGTCTTGGCGCCGGCGGGCTTTCGGGAGGGAAGCGGAACGGCTGAATATCCTCCGCCGGGCCTTCCAGAGCGGGCAAGCGCCGGAGCAGGATCTCGACCTCGTCGGCGCCCAAGGGTTGGCCCTGGGCCACCGGAAGCCGTTCTTCCTCAGGGGGCGTCGTCGATCCCTCGCTGAGATAAAACCCCATTCCTCTCACCTCCTTGGCCGCAGCCAGTCCGGGTTGCCTGCCTTGCGGTTGCCCTGTGACGGCGGCCTGCGACCCGGCAGCAGTCGCCTCTGGAGAAGCGCCAGGTGCGCCTGTGGGCACAGGCGAAGGCTCGGTGGGTGTGACGGTCGTGGGCCCGCGGAACAGGTCGCAGCTCGTCAGCAGCAGCGACAAAACCAACATCAATACTAGCGAGACAGCGATCCGATACCGGATATGCGTGGCGCGAGGTCGCAGTGAACCGCCTTGGTGTGAGTGCAACATCTCTTTCCTCCGTGGCGTAAGGAACGCCCAACGGCGCAAATAGCGCCAGGGGGCGCCATGGGCGCCCCCAAACAGCGAGCAGGCCAGGGCCTTAGCCCCGCTCATCTTGGACGCACACGGCGCCGTAAGTGTTCCCCTGGGACCCGGTGATCCGCGATCTATCGCTCAGCGGCCTCTTTGAGCCATCGTCCACGGTTTCGGCCAGCCTACCACCTGGGATCGGGATGCGCCCGGATGAACTCCATATTCAGCTCGATGCCCAACCCCGGCCGGTCGGAGAGGTGGAGACGACCCTGCCTAACATCCAAAGGTGGGTTGATCGCCGCGTTGAACAGAGGTTCCCACAGGTGGAATGCTTCCAAACGGTAAAAGTTGGGCACGGTGCTCATCGCCTGCGCGCCAGCGATCAGTTGCACGGGGCCCATCGCGCCATGGGGGCTCATCGAGACATTGTAGGTCTCGGCCATGGCGGATATCTTTTTCAGCTCCGTGATGCCGCCCGTCCAGCACACATCGGGCATCAAATATTCTGCCAGGCGATTCTGCAGCACGGGGGCAAAGTCCCAGCGTGTGAACAATCGCTCACCGACGCAGAGGCACACATCGACGGCATCGCGCACCTGTCTCAGGGCATCCACGCTCTCCGGGGGCACCGGCTCCTCGAACCAGGTGATGTCGTACGGCTCGAGGGCCTTGGCGCAGCGGATGGCCGAGCCCACGTCA